>CAVKTI010000004.1:0-87074 GCA_963659365.1 Acutalibacteraceae bacterium
GAAATTGCTGCGCTACTGCGCAGCGAACCTCCCCCTTGGGGGATTAGAGGGGGTCGAATTTGAAATATTTTTTCCACAACATTTTTTAACCTTAAAAAACAAACACCATGAAAAAGACACTACTTTTCGTAGCGGCATTGGCGGCAACATTTGCCACGGCCAACGCACTAACCTACAATGTAACTGTTCCAACAGGAACAAACGCCTGCTATATTGTGGGCGACATGAACGAATGGGAGGCTTTCATTGAAATGACCAAGGTGGACGACACCCACTACACCATCACGCTCGATGATGCTACCGAAAGCCACGGCTACAAGTACTGCAGCGGCCCCGCTTGGGCGTATGTAGAAAAGAAAGCCGATGGTAATGAAATGGGCAACCGCTCCTACTCGGCAAACGATGAAGTTGCCAAATGGGCGGCGGTTTATAGTCCTGATGAAGCGACGGTTTATTACATCAAACACCCATGGAAAGATGGCGCAGACGGAAGTTGGTCGTACAAGGAACTGACCGACAAAGGCGATGGCACCTACTCTATTCGCGACATTTATGGTGGCAAAGGCTGCAATTGGAAATCGAATAAAAGCGATGAAAAATGGATTGCGAGTCCAACTCTCGTTGGGAGCCCAGTTACGGGTGATTCTGCTATTTTCACGCTCACAAGTGTTGAAGGTGATGGTGCAATCACTATCACAAAAATTGAAAGCGGTGACTCTAGCGATAGCGGCGACTCTGGTGACAGCGGTGATAGCGGTGACTCTAGCGACCCTGCCTCTGACATCACCATTCGCGTGCAGATTCCCGAAGGGTTGAGTGGCTGGGAATACAGCGTTACCCCAAATCTTTACTACTGGATAACTGAAACAGATGGAAAATTTGCCGAAATGACCTTGTCCGATGGCTGGTATTCTTACACCGTCAATGCCGCCACATTCAACTTTATTGTGGTGAATGGCAGCAGTTGGGAAGCGTTAAACAACGATTCGCGCCGTCAATCGGTAAATGTGGAAGGCGTAACAGCCAGTGGTTGCTATGTTTTGGGCAATGGCACTGAGCAAGAAGGCGACGACGGCTCGAGTTGGAAAAAGACCGTTACTGCAACCGATTGCGATGGCTCTGGCGACAGCGGCGACAGTGGTGACAGCGGTGATAGCGGTGATAGCGGTGATTCTGGCGACCCCGCCTCCGACATCACTATTCGCGTACAGATTCCCGAAGGGTTGACAAGTTGGGAATACAGCGTTACCCCAAATCTTTACTACTGGACAACTGGCGAAGGCACATTTGCCGAGATGACCTTGGCCGATGGCTGGTATTCCTGCACCGTCAATGCCGCCACAGTGAACTTTATCGTAGTAAATGGCAGCAGTTGGGAAGCATTGGGCGGCGATTCGCGCCGTCAATCGGTAAATGTGGAAGGCGTAACAGCCAGCGGTTGCTATGTTTTGGGCAATGGTGCTGAACAAGATGGCGACGACGGCTCGAGTTGGAAAAAGACGCTCACTGCAACCGATTGCAATGAATCTACCGCCCTCGATAATCCCGAAATGGCCAACATCTACGCCACCAACGGCCGCATCGAAAACATCGGTACTGCGCGCATCTACACCGTAACAGGCCTCGATGTAACCAGCCTAAATGGCTCGCTGCAAGGCATCTACATCGTAAAAATCGGCGACAAAGCGCACAAGATAGCAGTAAGTCGCAAGTAGCAAGTAGCAAGTCGCAGAAAAATTAGGAATTAGGAATTAGGAGTGAGGAGTTTTTTTGAATAGGGAGTAAAGACAAAAGACTTTTTAATCATCTCACATCTAATTTCCTAATTAGCCCAAAATCTTCCCCCTTGGGGGATTGAGGGGGTCTTATAGATCGTAGAGCCGCCACACTGTGACGGCTCTACTGTTTTACGGAACAACAATTTGGCAGCGATGTTGTTCCCGACAATTTGAAATTTGAATTTTTGCGGTAAGCGAGTGCAGAGTCAAACTCGTTTGAACTATGCCGAGCGGAGCAAAAATCAAATGAAATTTGAAATTGCTGCGCTTCCGCGCAGCAAACTTCCCCCTTGGGGGGATTGAGGGGGTCTGATAATTAGGACTACTTCTTGTTTTTGCGGCGTTTCAGAATCAGTTGCGCCAGTCCCAACCCGATGCCAAGATAACCAAGCGATGGGCGAATGCTCGACACGGCGCACTGCAAGCGGTGGTTCAGCACGCTCACGCCGTTCCAAGCGGCACGCACATTGTTCATGTCGATGCGGACACGCTGCTCTTGCACCATCAGGTTGGCGCGCAACCACTCCTGCTGTTTGCGTATGTCGTCGAGCGAGCGCAACCGCGATGCATCAACTATTGTTCTCATCTTCTTCATGGCTCGATTCCGTTTGTTCGTGAAACATAATTTCGCTCAACTGCGCCACAATGGGATTGACAACAATCTGTTTGCGAAACAGAAATAGCACTATCAGTATCAGCAAAAATACGCCGCCCACAATGCAGAGTGCCGCCACTGCGCCCAAAGTCGGTTGTAGGGCTGCCGCCACAGCCAGCGCAAAGTAGGTAAAGGCAGCCAACACCAAAAACAGCCCCAAGATAATCAGCAGGAACAACGCCAGCACGCGCGATGTCTTTTCGAGGACCTCGAGCCGAAGCAGGTCGTAGCGCATACGCGCATACTCTTTGCTGTCGTTTATCAGGCGTTGGTATTTGTTTTCATTCTCCATAGCCGACTATTTTTCGCTGGCGGCCTCTTCGACGGCGTCGCGCAGTTCGTCGTCGCTGAAATTGCATTTCAGTTTGGCCATCACCTTATCGACAAATTCCGACAGTGCCTCTTTGTCGAGCCAAATGCCTTTCTCTTTGAGCATATTGGCAATTTTTTCGCGTGTGTTTGCGCCCGAATCGGGAGCGAGCAACAGACCAACGGCTGCGCCTGCTACAGCGCCGCCCAAAAATGCGAACAGATGTGAGAGTTTCATGGTTTTTCCTCCTAATAATTAGTTTGACAATGAGTTGTTTCTACCAAAACAGTAGCAAAATTTGTGCCAATCTTGCCTTTTTTGTCAGATGGCGCATTTTTTGTACCTTTGTGCTATGGCAACAAAACAGAAATTTTATGTCGTTTGGCAGGGGCGCGACACTGGCATTTTCGACAGTTGGGAGGCGTGCAAAGCACAAATCGATGGTTACGAGGGGGCGCAATACAAGTCGTTTCCGACCGAAAATGCCGCCAAAATGGCGTTTGCGCAGAACTATTGGCAGGTGGTGGGCAAAAAAAATGTGGTTGCGCCGCCGCTGTTCGATACTGCTGCAGAGCGACCTTTGATGGGCTGCGTGGCGGTAGATGCGGCTTGTAGCGGCAATCCCGGCACGATGGAGTACCGCGGTGTGCTGGCCGACACAGGGCAGGAGATTTTCCACATGGGTCCTTATGCCGAAGCCACAAACAATGTGGGCGAATTTTTGGCGATTGTACACGCTTTGGCGTTGATAGAGCAAGGGCGATTGCAGACCGCTGCCATCTATTCCGACAGCGTAACGGCGCAAGCGTGGGTGCGGCAAAAACGCTGTAAATCGAAACTTGCGCCTACCGCTGCCAATGCGCCCGTGTTCGACCTTGTGCGCCGTGCCGAGGCGTGGCTGGCGACGCACTCGTTGCCTGTGAAAATACTGAAATGGCACACCGAACTCTGGGGCGAAATCCCCGCCGATTTCGGGAGAAAGTGATTTTTGCTAGTCGCAAGATGTGAGTAGCAAGTAGCAAGACGAGATTTTTAGAACATAGAAGATAGAGCATAGACTTTTTAATTACCCAATTTCTTAATTTCCAATTCTCTAATTAGATTTTGGCGGCGTTTCGGATACCGAAACCCTGAAACTCTGAAATTTGAAACACAGAAACAGCGCGAAGCGATGACCAATTGCAGAAAGTTGTGGCGTGCGAAACTTTATGAACTTCTTTTCAACTTTTCAACTCATCAACCCAATCAACCCAAAACTACTTTCACACCAATATAAAATGGTGTCAATTTATAAAGAAAGGGGCGAAAAATCAAAAAAATATATAATTTTTTGCTAAAAATTTGCATAATTCAAAATTATGTGCTATCTTTGTGGGCAGAAAGTAACGAAATATGCTACAAACAGCACTACATACCACTCCGAAGCAGCCGTTTTATATACCAGAAATGGCTTGTAAGTCGCTGAATAGCAGCCAGTTACCCCCCCCCCATATATGTGTTTTTCGGCAGTCCACAATGCACCATTTTGGCTGTCTATTCTGCCTTTGACGCCGCCCGGCGTTGTTTGTGTGCAGAATTTTGATGCCGTTTCGGGAGATGAAACTATTCCAAAACCATTTGGAATAGCCTATCGTGTTAGCAACAATAATCTACTTTTTTATTCACCAATTAAAAACATTTCAAAATGAAAAAGACAATTTTTGCGGCCTTGTGCTGCGCAGTACTGTTTGGTTTCACCGCGTGCGAAGAAACCATTTCGAAAGACATTGCGGTAACTGTAACAGAAAATTTTAGTTACTCTAGTGTTGGTGGTGGTTCGGGAGTTAATCTTGCCGACATAAAAAATGTGTTCATGGAAGAACTCTCTAAAATTGGCGAACGCCCCAAGGAGTTGAGTTATACAGTTATTCTTCGCCAACAGACGGACGCAAAATCGGTTAAAACGAAGGTGCAACAGGCCGCCGACAATGCCGACAAGCGCGTTAAAAACGAATTGGGTGTTCCCGATAAACTGAACCCAGACTACTCCAAGCTCAAAATTGGTGTGGAATACACCAACATTGATGACGAAAAGGTAACGCTGACTTACACTTACAAAGAGTGAGAGCATAGTTACTCAACTCTCACAAGTAATTTTTGTTTTTCGTTCATTTCTTTTGACGACCAAAAGAAACGAACCAAAGAAAAGTCGCGGCAGGGGCGCGAGCGTTGCCAAAAATTGGCGGTTTTGGTTTCGGCGGAATTAAACTCGCTTTCGCTCAAACAGTAATTCCGCTTTTTCGAAACACAAAACCTGATTTTTGACACTCGCCGCCCAATGCCGAGTCGGAATCAAAAAAGCCGCAAAGTTTAATTAAATAATTGGTAATCAAATTGTTAAAACATCTGTTCAACAGTCTGATATTAGAAACTTAGAAACAAAAATTGCGGCAAGCAATTTTGAGAAACTAGAAACTAGAAACTACTTCCTACTTTCCACTTTACACACTTTACACACTTTATAGACTTTATAGACTTTACAAACTTTCACACTAATTTGCGTATGAAAAAATCTGCTCTTCTTGTCGCTACAACTTTTGCGCTCTCTGTGGCAGCCGCTGATTACACCTCGGTCGATTTGGGGCTGAGTGTGCGGTGGGCAACCTACAATGTGGGCGCGTCTGCCCCCACGGGCAAAGGCAATCTCTATGCGTGGGGCGAAACCACCACCAAGGGCACTTACTCGTGGAGTACTTATCGGTATGGCACAGCCTACAACACTATGACCAAATACTGCACCAACAGCAACTATGGCACGGTGGACAACCTGACCACGCTCGAAGCAGCCGACGATGCCGCCACAAAAAACTGGGGCGGCAAGTGGCGCACGCCCACCCATGCCGAGTGGCAAGAGTTGCGCACAAAATGCACTTGGAAATGGACGGACAACTACAACAGCACCAATGTGAAAGGCTACACCATAACCGCCACCAACGGCAACGCCATTTTTCTGCCCGCAACAGGGTTTGGCCATGACAGCCAAACAAGGTGGCCCGACGATGGCTACTATTGGTCGAGTTCGCTCAGCGCCACGCCGAGCGATGCCTACTATATGCAGTTCACCTCGACTGCTGTAGCCGAAAGCAACAACAACTTTCGCTACTATGGGCAGGCGGTGCGCCCAGTGGAAGATATTTACAAGATTACCCTCGATGCGTCTGAGAATGGGCAACTCCAATCGGACAAGAGACGCGCCACAGCTGGCGAAACAGTTACGCTGACCATTGTTTCCAGTCCGCACTATGGGCAACGCTTCAGCGTCATGCAGGGGACGAAGGAGATAACGACCACTGCCGTTGCTGGTGCTGCCAACCAATACACATTCGTTATGCCTATGGGCAATGTAACCGTAACTGCCGAATTTGAATGGATAGAACCCAATTTCACTCCCTATCCGTTCACTGTCAATGCGGCGGGCAAGCAAGTCTATTTCTCGTCGGGCAATTTGCAGTGTGCAGGTTTGACAGCCGGTGATACCGTTTGGTCGTTTGCCGAATATCAAACAGATATAATCGGCGAAGCCAATGTAAGCGGGAGTGCGCTTGCCGACAAGATAGACCTCTTCGGGTGGAGTACGACGAGTTTGGCAACATGGGGTATCAGCACCTTCGGTATCACCGATTATTACAAGGGCGACTTTGTGGACTGGGGTACGAATGCCATCAATGCCAACGAGCCGAACACCTACCGCACACTCACTTCCGATGAGTGGACTTATATTCGCTACATGCGCCCCAACGCAAGCGACAATATGGGCGTTGCGCGCATTAACCTTAACAGCGATGGCTCGCAATACAGCAATGGCCTTATCTTTTTGCCCGATAGTTGGAATGCTCCTGCTGGCGTAACATTTACACCTGGTTTCCCAAGCGCTTCTACCATACAAGCGTATGCGGACCACCAAACATTTACCATCGCCGAGTGGCAGCAATTGGAGTCCGCTGGTGCGGTATTCTTGCCTGCTTCGGGTTGGCGCAGCGAGTCTAAAATGTACTATGTGCAGAACTACGGCAACTATTGGTCTGCTACGCCAGAAAGCGAGTATAACGCGTATTACCTAATCTGCTATGGGAGTGGAGAAAATATGAAATGGACCCTTCGCTACCAGGGCCAAGCCGTCCGCCTCGTGCAAGATATTAAGTACAGCATAACGCTCGTTGCGGGGGCGAACGGAACACTTGTGTCCGATGTCGAGCGGTGCGCTACAGGCGATAAGGTTACGCTCACTATCACGCCCGCTATGGGCTACGAACTTGAAGAACTCACCGTAATCGACGCCAACAAACAAACCATTACGGTGGCAGAAGACAACTCGTTCGTTATGCCTGCCGCAGATGTTACAGTAACGGCTACTTTCGTCAAGAAACCCGACGCCAAAGAGTATGTGGACCTTGGTCTGCCGAGCGGTCTGCTTTGGGCTACTTGCAATGTGGGTGCCTCCGAGCCAGAAATCTATGGCGACTACTACGCTTGGGGAGAAACCGAACCAAAAGAAACCTACTCGTGGGAGACCTACAAATACGGTTCAGGTATCAGCGCCCTGACTAAATATTGTAACGACAGCAGTTGTGGTAAAGATGGCTTTACTGATGAACTCACTACGCTCGAAGCCGAGGACGACGCCGCAGCCGTAAACTGGGGCGGCAAGTGGCGTACGCCCACCGATGCGGAATGGACAGAACTACGCGACAACTGCGACTGGACATGGACGGCCGACTACAACGGCACAGGCATAGCAGGTCGCATTGTTACGAGCAAAACCAACGGCAACTCCATTTTTCTCCCTGCGACGGGCTATCGCAATGACGGCTACCTGCTCCTCGCGGGCGACCTCGGCAACTACTGGTCGAGTTCGCTCTACACTTACAACCCTTACTACGCGTGGTATGTGAACTTCAACTCGGACTACTACAACAACCGCGTCTATGGGCAATCCGTTCGCCCTGTGCAAGAAGTTACAAAGTATGCGGTTACAGTTACTACGCCCGAAAATGGCACAGTTACCGCCGATAAGACAGAGGCCGCCGCAGGCAAAACGATTACGCTCACCATCACGCCCGACGCAGACTACGAATTGGGAGCACTTTCTGTAAAAGATGCTGATAATAACGCTATTACGGTTGTGGACAATAAATTCACCATGCCAGCCAGCGCAGTTACGGTAACGGCTACCTTCAAGAAACCCGATACCAAAGAGTGGGTGGATCTTGGTCTGCCGAGCGGCTTGCGCTGGGCTACCTGCAATGTGGGCGCAACCAGCCCCGAAGAGTACGGCAACTACTACGCTTGGGGCGAAACCGCCACCAAAACCACTTACTCGTGGGAAACTTACAAATACGGCTCAAGTGCTGATGCCATAACCAAGTATTGTACCCGGGAGGAATATGGTAAAGGTGGCTTTATCGACGGACTGATTACGCTCGAAGCCGAGGACGACGCCGCCGCCGTAAACTGGGGCGGCACATGGCGTATGCCCACCGATGCTGAATGGAGAGAACTACTCGACAACTGCGACTGGACTTGGACGGCCGACTATAACGGCACAGGCATAGCAGGTCGCATTGTTGCGAGCAAAACCAACGGCAACACTGTTTTTCTCCCTGCAGCGGGCTATTGCCGCGACTACCTGGACAACGCAGGCAACTACGGCTACTACTGGTCGAGTTCGTACAGTACGAACGACCCACCTATCGCGTGGTCTGCGCGCTTCGACTCGGACAATGTGGAAGATTACTACTACTACCGCTGCTATGGGCTATCCGTTCGCCCTGTGATAATGGTTTATGGTATTACCATTGCAGCGACTACAAATGGTGCTGTAACAGCCGACAAGACAGAGGCTGCCGCTGGCGATAAGGTTACGCTCACTATCACGCCCGATGCAGACTACGAATTGGGAACACTTTTTGTAAAAGACGCTGATAATAACGCTATTACGGTTGTGGACAATAAATTCACCATGCCAGCCAGCACAGTTACGGTAACGGCTACTTTCAAGAAACCCGACACCAAAGAGTGGGTGGATCTTGGTCTGCCGAGCGGCCTGCGCTGGGCTACTTGCAATGTGGGTGCCTCTGCGCCCGAAGAGTACGGCAACTACTACGCTTGGGGCGAAACCGAACCAAAAGAAACCTATTCGTGGGAGACCTACAAATACGGTTCAAATAACAACGACCTGACCAAATATTGTAGCGACAGCAGTTCTGGTAAAGATGGCTTTACCGACGAACTCACTACGCTTGAAGCCGAGGACGATGCCGCAGCCGTAAATTGGGGCGGAGAATGGCGCATGCCCACAGATACTGAATGGGAAGAACTACGCGACAACTGCGACTGGACTTGGACGGCCGACTACAACGGCACAGGCATAGCAGGTCGCATTGTTGCGAGCAAGACCAACGGCAACTCCATTTTTCTCCCTGCGGCGGGCTATCGCTACGGCGGCAGCCTGGGCAGCGCAGGCGACGGCGGCTACTACTGGTCGACTTCGCTCCGCACGGGCTACCCGTACTACGCGTGGAGCGCGTACTTCGACTCGGACGATGTGAGCAGGGGCTACTACTACCGCTGCTATGGACGATCCGTTCGCCCTGTGCAAGAAGTTGTAAAGTATGCGGTTATGGTTACTACGCCCGAGAATGGCACGGTTACCGCCGATAAGACAGAGGCCGCCGCTGGCGAAACGGTTACGCTCACCATTACACCCGACGCAGACTATAGGCTTGGCGAACTCACCGTAACTGACGCCAACAAACAAACCGTTACGGTGGCAGAAGATCACTCGTTCGTTATGCCTGCCGCAGATGTTACTGTAACGGCGGCGTTCGAGCGGCAAACCGTTACAGCGGTGTCGTCGGCCGAAGTGCTGGAACTCCACGCCGAAAATGGTCGCATTGTTTGCGCACAAGATTTTCAGATTTTCGACCTGCTCGGCCGCGATGTAACACGCCTGAACGGCTCTTTGAATGGCGTTTATATCGTCCGTGTCGGCGATAAGGTGCAGAAAGTTATTGTTAGTCGCAAGATGTGAGTAGCAAGTAGCAAGTAGCAAGACAAGATTTTAAGAAGATAGAACATAGACTTTTTAATTGTCTAATTATCTAATTTCCAATTACTTAATTATTTGAAAATGGCGTCGCTTTTGGGTGCGAATAATTCATAATTCATAATTGGCACTAACCCTACCCCTGCTTACGCAGGTACTCCCCTTGAAAAGGGGAGAGGACATAACCAACTTGGGCGCAAACCTGTCCCCTTCGCAAGGGGACGAGCGAAGCGGAGGGGTTGGAAACCAATGAATAATTAACAATGAAAAATGAATAATAATTGCGACTTTCGACTACCGAAAACTAGAAATTAGAAATTAGAAATAAAAACGCTTCAACGCTTCAACAAATAAACACAGAAACAGCGCGTAGCGCGATAAACATAGAAATTTAAAAACAATTCACCAAATTATCAAACAACTAAATCCACAACAAAATGAAACATCTATCTGAATTTTGGAGAAGTACGCTGCGCTATACGCTAGCGACTTTTATCGGTATTGTGCTGACTTTCGGCACGGCATTCGCCCAGAAACGCTACGAGCAGAAAAAAACCAAGCGCACGGCAGCCGTGATGGTCGTCCATAGCCTGAGTTATTTCGGCGCAAGTATGGATACGCATATCAAAGAACTGGAAAAAAGAGATTCGCTAAATCAAATCGTTTGGAAAGATTGGGAGACCGACAAGCGACTCCCCCAAGATACATTACGACTGTTCACTAATTCTCTGCTCAACCGCGATTTTTATGGAGAGAACAATACGGCGGAGTCCGTGTTTCGTTCCAATATCGAAACATGGATAAACATTGGCAATGGCGAATTTATAGAATTGGTGAGCCATTGTTTCGCTGCCAGGCATCTAATAAATCAAATGTGCGAAGAGATGGAGGAAGAGAAAAGACAACTTTGGTACACCTATATGAATACCATGTTCTATACCGACAACCCCACACAGTCAGCCCAAGAAGAGGTCGATCGGGTATTTCGTTCGCCCGAACTCCGCTGTTTTATACAAAAACAACATCAGCTGTATATTCCCTCTTTGAAAATATGCTTGATGGCGATGGGGGAACAGATCGAAAGGATTAAACAACTAATGCATATTACCGATGAAGAGTTGCAGCAATTTGGCCTTAATACACAAAGAGAATATATAATTGAACTGACACCGTCAGATGATTCCGAATAAATTTACACCGTTCAAACGCTCTTATGAAAGTAGCAAGTAGCAAGAAGCAAGACAAGATTTTAAGAAGATAGAGCATAGAATATAGACTTTTTAATTGTCTAATTATCTAATTTCCAATTATTTAATTAAAATTTGGCGGCGTTTTAATTCATAATTCTAAATTGGCACTAACCCTACCCCTGCTTACGCAGGTACTCCCCTTGAAAAGGGGAGAGGACTGAACCAACTTGGGTGCATGTCCCCTTTGCAAGGGGACGAGCGAAGCGGAGGGGTTGGAAACCAATGAGTAATTAACAATGAACAATGAATAATAATTGCGACTTTCGACTACCGAAAACTAGAAATTAGAAATAAAAACGCTTCAACAGTTCAACAAATAAACACAGAAACAGCGCGTAGCGCGAGAAATTTAGAAACAGTTCACCAAATCCCCAAATCCACAAAAAAATGAAACATCTATCTGAATTTTGGAGGAGTACGCTGAGCAATACGCTGGGTGCTTTTTTCGGCATTGTGCTGACTTTCGGCACGACATTCGCTCTGCAACGCTACGAGCAGAAAAAGACCGAGCGCACGGCGGCATTGATGGTGATTCACAATGTGGACTATTTCTGCGAAATTTTGGGGGACGATATTAACGATCTGGAGAAAAGAGATTCGCTAAATTTACTTGTTTGGGACAGGTGGGCCGACAATCAACTACCCGACGATACGCTGATGCTGTTCCTTAATGCCCTGCTCAGCCGCGATTTTAATTGCGACGACAATGCGGTAGAATCGGTGTTCAGTTCCAATATCGAAACATGGACAAACATTGGCAACAGCGAATTTATAGAATTGGCAGGCAAGTGTTTCGCTGCCAAGCATCAGGCAGTCAAAATACGCCAAGAGATTGACGAGGAGAAACAACGCCTTTGGTACACTTTTATGAAAACTATTGTCTATACCGACAACCCCACAGAGTCGCTCCACGAATCGGTAAAACGAGTGTTTAGCACGCCCGAATTCTGTTGTTTCATACGAAAACAGCATCAACAGTATATTCCTGTATTGAAAATGAGCTTGATGGTTCTTCAGGAACAGAACGAAAGGAATAAACAACTGATGCAGGTTACCGATGATGAGTTGAAAGAATTTGGTTTTAATGACCACAAAAACTATCTATATGAATCCAAATAAAATTTTACCATTATGAAAACTTTGAAACTATTTTTCCTGCTGATAGTCAGCCTGTTGGCGGTGGCGTGCAGGGACAAGAAAAATGAGCCAACCATCGACAATAACAACGATGATGCGGTGGAAGTACTACCAACCACCGACCAACTGACCACAACAACAGCCGTGCCTGTTGCCATTGTGGGTAGCGGATTTAGCGGAGTGGCGCAGGCGTTTATCAATCGTGTGCAACGGCCGCTCTCCGAAATTGCCGACGACACCCGCGCCATTCTTGTGCGTGGCAACGATTTAAGCACGCACTTGGCCGATGAGACCGTGCGCAGCGCCATCGACAAAGGAGCGGTGCTGATAATCGACCAGCCAACACTCCACGAAATGAAAGTGGCTATTGACTCCATCTGCATCACCGAGGATTTCGCACTATCGATGGACGACGAGGAGCACGATTACCACATTTGCTACGAGATGGCAGCACTCGACCGCAATGGAAATGTTTACACCCTAAACGACATTTTCGACGAGGACAACGACACCATCATCGTTCACGCCATGACGCCCTACCTCAACGGCCTGCATGCCGATCCATTGGCAGCATGGCTCAACGAACATTACAGCGCTAACGCATCGGCCAAATCGCTTTTGCGCGCTGCCTCGAGCGAACTTTCGTCGGTGATGAACGCACAGAACATTACCAAAACCTACACGCTAAGACCATCTAGTGATTGGGATAGCAAACTAAAGGGCAGGCAGTGCGTGTTCACCGTCAGCACCAACATTTGGGCAGCCTACAAATTCGACGAAGATGCCGACTACTATCTGATAGAGCAGACCATTTGGGGCAATAGCCAAAACTTTTGGGTAGGCAGTTGGACTAGCGGCGACTGGAACTATCAAGGTTTTTTCTTGAGTCACATCAAAGCAAACAATAGACTCACGCGCAACTACAACAGCGACGGTGATATTCTGAAATCGACCGACGGTGCGCAACTGCTCGATTTTTCTCCAACCACCACCAATGGCCAATCGTCGACCAGTGTGAGTGTAGGTTGGAATTTGGGCGGACAGGTTGGCTTGTCGACCTCTGGGCCGAGCACATCGATTTCAGGCGGCATAAGCGGCAGTGTGAGCAACAGCTACACTACACAGGATATGACCATTACCGCCAAATGTGGCAGCGACAACAAGTGTAACAACAATGCCGAGTGGAAGTTTGACATCAAAAGCGACAACTACGGCTTAAAATGGAACGGTCTCTATTTCAACACGCCGCCCGCTCTCGGTACAAATACCTACAAATCGACACAATGCTGGCTTTGGAAAGTAGAAAATCCAAAAATTTATAGTAACATAAGACTTCTTACCAGCTTTCACTTCGAGCACTCATACAATTCCTATCGCAACACGACTTTCAAATACTATTCCGAAACGAGCGGTTTCAATACGGTCTGGCCTGCAGGATACATCACCATTTGTCCGCCCTATCGCGGCGAGGTAAAGTAGAGTCCGAAGTGTAATAAAAAGCCAAATCAATAACCTTTTAACATTTTTACAACGATGAAACGAACGCTTCTATTGCTCTGCCTTGCCGCCTTTTCGGCGTTGCCAGCGGCAGCGGTTACATGGTTTGTCGGTGTCGCAGGCGGCTACGACTACAACTACTACAGCATCGAAACCCAATACGCTTACGATATGCGCTACAAGGGCTTGAGCGGCCTTTGCGTGGGCGTTCCCGTGCAACTCGATGTGGTCGATTGGTTTGCCTTGCGTATGGATTTGCAATATGTACAGAAGAACCACAAGATGTACCGCACCAACGCCTACGACGGCATTTACACCAACACGCACGACCACTATTTGCAACTGCCTGTGCTGTTCAATTTCTCGTTTGGCGGCGACAGAGTGCGTGGCTATGCGAGCGTGGGCGGCTATATGGGTTGCTGGTTGGCGAGCCACCGCAAGGGCGTGTCGTTCCTTGCCAACTCTCGAGATTTTGCTCCAACTTACAGTTTCGACGAATACCGCGAACTCGACACCAAGCACGACAATCGTTTCGATGCGGGGGTAGCGGGCAATCTTGGCTTGCGTGTCAAAATCGACGAGCGCATGGCGTTCTTTGCCGAGTGCGCCATATTCTATGGACTTGTCAGCACCGAGAAAATCAAAAACAAAGTGTCGCCAACGCCGCGCTACAACACCACATACGCGCTGCAAGTGGGGCTTCTGTTTGCCCTCGACCGTCGAGCCTACACCAAACATAAAACATCAGAAGAGAGATGAAACGCACTACTATCTTATCTATCGTCGCACTTGCGCTGATTTTTGCCTCGTGCCGCCAGCACGGCTTGGAACTGATAAATCCCACCGTCGCCACATACGACACGCCGTCGGAGCAATTCAAAGTTGTGTGGCGCACCATCGACAATGGCTATGCCTTTTGGGACATCGACCCGACCAACTGGGATTCGCTCTATCGTGTCTATCTTCCGCGCTTCGAGGAGTTAGACGAGTTATACAAAGCGGGGAACTACATTCCGACCGAAACACTGCAGGCGTACTACACCGATATGTGCCAGCACTTTGTCGATCACCACATGGTGATACAGGTTCTCAATTTGTGGCAAGCCCCCGACGACCCCAACGGTAACAGAGTACTCGTGCAACCGGGCCAAATAGAGATAAAAAAACGCCCTTACTATCACGCTCATTTTTCGGATACATTGTTGTTGAGTTGTATCGAAAAGATAGAGAAAACAGAGCGGCATTTTGTTGCAGGAAGCAATGCTAATGGCTACCAAAGTGCCTTGGTGTGCAACTTCGACGGCATTGCCTACCTGAAACTGTCGGGCTATATGCTCACCGATGCCTTTAATGCGTCCGATTCGCTCAGCGTAGGCATTCGGAAAATATATCTGCAATTCCACCAATGGTGCGCTGCCAAAGACTTGAAGGGCGTTATTCTCGACAACCGTGGCAACACTGGCGGTAGCCTTTTCGACATGGATTTTGTGGTGTCGCCGTTCCTACAAAACGATATGCTGCTTGGCCATACACGCCGCAAAGAGGGGCTCGGTCGCTACGACTACACGCCGTGGATTCCGTACAACATAAAGCACGGCGACCCATTTGCTGGTACTCCCAATCTCGACCCTATCGGCGACATTGCTGTGCCAATAGTAGTTTTGGCCGACATCAACTCGTTGAGCATGGGCGAACTGACCACACAAGCCATCGCACAGATGCCCAACGGCTGCTTTATTGGCGAACGCACCTTTGGCGGACACGGGCCATTGTTTCGTCATCTATTCGAAGTAAATTATGCAGGCCCCATCGAGACGACTAACCATGTCGTTTACACCTCGAACGATGTATTTCGTGATGCAGACGGCAAAATCACCGAAGGCATAGGCTACACGCCCACCTACGAGGTGCTGTACGACGAAGCACAGATGCGCGCTGGCGTAGATGTACAACTGAACGCCGCCCTCAACTACATCCGCACAGGCAGTATCAATTAGTGCCAATAGTTGCAGATGTGTGGATTTGTAAAATCTGTAAATCCGTAAACTTGCAGAGCCGCCACACTGTGACGGCTCTACAAATTTAATGAACAATTAAGAATGAAGAATAATTTCTTAATTGTTTGATTTCCAATTATTTAATTATTCGAAGATTTGAGAATTGCGCCGTTGTTGAGCGCGAAAATTCATAATTGGCACTAACCCCTCCCCTGCCATTCGGCAGGTACTCCCCTTGGAAAGGGGAGAGGACTGAACCAACTTGGACGCAAACCTGTCCCCTTTGTAAGGGGACGAGAAAAACGACAGTTTTTCGGGTGGGGTTAAAAAATCAAATAACCAAATCTGCAAATCAACGCTTCAACGAAAATCAGCCTACTTCTTTAGTGTCCAGATGTGCTTGTAGCCGCCATCTTCGTCCGAATCGGAGAACTCGCCAACCATTTTTGTGTCGGTAAGCGTGGTAATTTCGATGACATACTTCTCGTCGGTTTTCTCCTCTTCGCCCAGCGTCAGAGCAAGATACTGCTTGCCCTCTTTGGTCGATAATTCGTACTTTCCGTTTACCGATTCGGACTCGCCATCTTCGACCAGCGTAAAAATCATTTTTCCGCCCTTTTCGAAAGTCATCGAAAGGCGCACAACAATAGAGTCCGTTTGTATTACTTTGCCCGACTCGTTGTAGAGAATCATCTGCTGCGCTTCGTAGTCGATAGTCGCAATACGCACGCCAGTTTTCAAAAATCCTTCGTCGCGCACCATCGTCCATGTGCCAAGAATGGGCGACGACGACTCCTCCTTCTCTTTAGTGGACGACGACGGCTCGTTCTTCTCTTTTTTGTCGCAACTTGCAAACAAAACGGCCGCAGCAGCAAAAATCGCGCCGCAAAACAGCCAATAACTGATTTTTTTCTTCATTTTGTAATGTTTTTATCGACAGGCGACATTGCCTATCGGGCGACAAAGATACGACACTTTTTGCGCGCCACAACACCACAAACCAAAGTTTATAGTTATTTAACTTTCTGTTCAACAAATGTTTAACAACGAAAATCGCGGCACGGAATGGTTTTGACGAGGAAAATTTCAGATTGGGTAGATCCGTTGATCGGTTGAAAAGTTTATTTATTGATTTGCAGATTTGGTTATTTGGTTAAACCCCTCCGCTTCGCTCGTCCCCTTACAAAGGGGACAAATTCGCGCCCAAAGACGCCTTATTTTTTAATTAAATAATTGGAAATTAGATAATTAAAAGTCTATATTCTATGCTCTATCTTCTTAAAATCTCTTCTTGCGACTTGCTTCTTGCTACTTGCTACTATCAAATACCCACTTCACATTATCGACCCAGAGTGCGTTGCCAGGGTGGCCGCAGAAAGCGGGATAGCAGCCTGCCGTTATCATCAGAATGATGTGCGTCGGGGTGTCGTCGGCTGTGCCCCAGCCCACCTCTTTTATTGGCACCATTTTGCCTTTCGAGTTGTGGGCTTTGAACTGCGCCGCCACAGGAAACAAATCCATATAACTCTTGAAATAGGGCGTTTGCGTGATGTCGCCATAGTGAATATCGATGCGATAGTTGTTTTGCCACTCGGGAATGGTGTGGTCGAAACGCTCGCGCGCCGTGGCAATGCGTTTGGCGTAGATGTTGCCATTGCTGTCCTCCCACCGTTTTTGCAGATAGACATGCACTTCGGGTTCGTCGTGGCCGTCGATCCACTTCTTTTTCGACAGCCCTGTGGCTTTCAGCACTTTCTGCTCGGGACTGACGCGCGTTTTTAGGTCAAGCATCACGGCTTTGGGCTTTTGTGTGAACGGAATGCCCATGTCGATGGCGGCATACGGGTCGTTGGCATCGGTTACAGGTTCGATATTTTTGCCAAGAAAGAGCGTGCCAGCGACGCACACTTCGAGGTCGATAAATCCGAATACCCTCACCGCTTCGACGCGCATATCGAGGCGGGCGCAAGTGCCGTTGCCGCGCCGTTCGGGCTGGGTGCTGCACGCCCCTTTGTCGATGCCCGCTGGACTGGCGTAGGCGTTCGATATACCCCAAATAGTTTTGCTGAAATCGTAGGGCGCATTTTTACGAATAGTGTCGGTAGGACCAAGCACATAGAGCGTTTTGGTTTCGCCGCCGAGCATCCGCGACTCTTTGATGTAGCGCACCGTCCAATGCTCCATATCGCCATATTTTATCGGCACAATGCGCTCCTGTGCCATAGCCGTAGCCGCAAAAGTGAGCAGCAGAGATGTATAAAGTTGCTTCATTTTTTTAATTGATAATTGACAATGGATAATTGACAATTGACAATGAAAGGTTAGAGGTTAGAGGTTAGAGGTTAGAGGTTAGCGTTTATAGAATAAAGACAAAGACTTTTTTTTTGAAGATTTGAAGATTGCGGCCTTTTTGAATGCGAATAATTCATAATTCTAAATTCAAAATTCTTAATTTTCTCAATCCCAGCCGTCGAAAATGTGGTAATCGTACACATTGTCCTCGTTGGCATCGTGCAGCGGCGACCAGATTTGCGCAAAAAATGGGTTGCGTTTCGCCTCTTTGTCCCACTGCCACGGACGCGGATTCGGCACATCGTTGTACGGATTTGGGAAGCAGTCGGGGCACCAATGGCCGCCCAACAAAATCAGTCGCGGCGAGGCTTCGAAGTGGTGTCCTTCGGCGCATTGCCACTCGAGCGGCGTGTCCCAATCGCCTGTTGTCATCGTTTGGCTCAAACAGCGGCCGCCACGAAATTCGGCAGCGCGGCGCATATCGTCGATGGTAAATTCGGCCATCGGTTTCTGCTCGTCGTAGCCGTGGTCGAGCAGCACCGCTTTTTCGGAATTGTGCGAAAGGTCGGTGTGTTTCCAATCGGGAATGGCGCGATATTTCTCCAGCGAACCGTAGTAAGCGGCTATGCGCTGCGTGTTGTGCTCTTTTATCCAAGTCTGCGTGCCGTGAACGGCCTTGTGCGCCATGGCACGCATGGCGAGTTTCACAATGTGCGGCACAAGTTTTGCCGCTTTGGTGATACGCGCAATTTTGATGCCGCTGGGCAAACTGTCCGATTGCGCCATCTGCGCGAAATAGTCTTTCGCAGGAATGTTCGCGCGGAAATGCAGATAGTCGTCGAGCCGATCGCCATCGAGATACCACATGCCGTGGAAATTGCGTGTGGTGAACCATCGGGCTTCGAAAATTTTTTCGGGGCGTGGGCAGCCAATCGCATCGAGCAGCAGGCACTCAAATTCGTAGTTCGACAGGCGATATTCTGCGCCAGAACCGATGTTGTAGTAGCGATTCCAAAACTCGGGCGGCACTTCGGGACGGCAAACGCGCTCGAGCAGACGCCCCGAATCCTCCACCGTTGCCCATTCGAGTACGCCGCGAATCGGCACATGAAACATTATCGGGTCGTAGTTTTTTAAGATTGCGGGATAGAGAATGCCCGACTGCCGCAGACTGACCCAAGTTTTGATGCCCGAATCGGTCAAAATGCGCTCCGCCACCGCTTTTGTCAGGCCGTAGTGGTCGTAGGCCGACACGCAAATAGGGTCGCCAGCGCGCCCCCAGTGCAGCGGTTCGCGACGGTCGCCCATCTGCGCCACCGACCCGATGTAAACCACTTTCGGTTGGCGGTCGCCTTGCGCCAAAACGGCGTTTTTCACATTTTCGGCCGCAGCAAGGTTCACACGGCGTGTGGCGTGCGGTTTGTAGTCGGCTTGCGGCGACACCATACCGCCCACATGCAGCACAATGTCCGCACCCGAAACGCCGCGCAACACATCGTCGTAGCGTGTCAAATCGCCCCAAATGATGTCGATTTTTTCGGTGTAGGCAGCCAATTTCTGCTTGTTTTTCGCACTTGGACGCGCCAAAATGCGCACACGGTAGTTGTCGGGATATTTGAGCAACTCTTGCAGGCCGGCCCAGCCCATTGTGCCAGTAGCGCCCGTCAAAAAGACAACTCGTTTTCTATTTTCGCCCATAAAAATTCGATTACTATCAAAAAAGCAAAGGTAAGCATTTTTGTCAGACGCACCAAATCGCTATTTTGGGGGTTGCGTGGGGCGGGGGAATTTGAGAAACTAATAGTGCGTCCCTACTTTTTACTTTACGAACTTTCAACTTTCTCACTCAAAAAACACGCGCAATGGTCTTAAAAAATGTTATTTTAAGTTATTTTTGTGTTAAAAAACACACTTTTCGCACAAAAGAGCGTTGTTATTTGAGATAGATGTGTTAGTTTTGTGGCGCGATAATCGACGATGAGAAAAAAATCGCTTTGGATATTGATAACACTGATGCTCCTCTCGTATGTGGGGCTGGTGGGCTTGCAGATACACATCTTCGGCGACCTGATGGATGCCGCTGCCGAGCGTTTCGACGAGAATGTGCAGCGCAGCCTCTATCGGGTAGTGCGCTTGGTCGATAAGAAAGAGGTGCGCCAATACTTGAACGAATTTCTCGCCACCGAAAACGGCCAAAATGGCGATTCTGCCACTTTGTCGAACGGCGACTACACCTACTCGATTGCGCCGTCGGAGATAGTGAACGAGGTGCTGGCACGCCTGCTGCGCGATGCACACCGCCGCCCCATCGACCAGCGCGTCGATTTCGAGGGGCTGGACGCAATGCTTTGCTACGAATTTACCAAAAACGGCATCGATTTGCCCTACGATTACGCCGTGGTCGATGCGCAGGGAAGGGCAGTGTACAAGAGCCGCCACGAGTTGAACGCAGCAGACGCACGCTACCGCCAGCAACTTTTCCCCGTCGAAAACGATGGCGACGCCTATTTTCTCTGTGTGCAATTTTCGCACCCCGACGAGCATGCACGCCACCTGCTGGGAATTTTATGCCCGCTGATTATACTGATGGTGCTCATCACCATGACTTTTGCGTTCATTCTTTGGTACATATTCAGCCAACGCCGCATGAACGAGATAAAAAACAGTTTTGTGAACAACATGACCCACGAACTGAAAACGCCCATTTCGTCCATCTCGTTGGCGGTGCAGATGCTCAACGACCCATCGATAAAGGACAATGCCACGATTCTGTCGCATGTGTCGAATGTTATCGGCGACGAGACCAAACGCCTCAGTTTCCTTGTCGATCGTGTGCTGCAAATGTCGATGTTCGAGCAGGGCAAAGCGGTGATGGACCTCAAGGCGGTAGATGTGCACGAACTGCTGCAAAACATTGCCGACAATTTTGTGTTCAAAGTCGATCGAATGCATGGGCGCATCAACACGCAACTGAAGGCGCAAGAGACGGTGGTTTTGGTCGACGAAATGCACTTGACGAATGTCTTCTACAACCTGATGGACAACGCCGTGAAGTACCGCAAACACGACTTGATGCTGACGGTCGCCACACGCAACACCGACGATGGGCGGCTGCTCATCGTTATCGAAGACAACGGTATCGGCATTGCCAAAGAGCATTTGCGCCACATTTTCGACCAGTTTTACCGCGTGCCTACGGGCAATTTGCACAATGTGAAAGGCTTCGGGCTGGGGCTGGCCTATGTGGCACGCGTGGTGAATATGCACAACGGCTCCATTCGCGCCGAAAGCGAACTCGGCATTGGCACAAAATTCACTATCGAACTGCCAACCGTCTGAAAATCAGAATAAAACAAAACCTATTTTTTTTCATAAAAACATTACGATTATGACATTAGCAAAAATTCTATTGTGCGAGGACGACGAAAATCTCGGTATGTTGCTTCGCGAATATCTGCAAACAAAGGGATACGATGTAGATTTGATGTCCGACGGCGAAGAGGGCTTGGCGGCGTTTATGGAAAACAGTTACGACCTCTGCCTGTTAGATGTGATGATGCCGCAAAAAGACGGTTTTGCGCTGGCGCAGGAGATTCGCCGCATCGACAGCCGTATGCCAATCATTTTTTTGAGTGCCAAAACGCTGAAAGAAGATGTGCTGGCGGGCTTTCGCATCGGTGCCGACGACTACATCACCAAACCGTTTAGTATGGAGGAGTTGCTCTTCCGCATCGAGGCCATATTGCGCCGCCTAAACAGCCACAAAAACAGAGCGGGACAAACCTACTTGCTCGGTCGCCTCTTGTTCGACACGCAGAAGCAGCAACTGACCATCGACGACAAGGTGATTCGCCTCACCACTAAAGAGTCGGAACTGCTGACGCTTTTGGCCGAATGTATGAACAGTGTGTTGGAGCGCGGCTTTGCGCTGAAATCGATTTGGTTGGAAGACAACTATTTCAATGCCCGCAGTATGGATGTTTACATCACCAAACTGCGCCGCAAACTGTGCGACGACCCCAATGTGCAAATTCTGAATGTACACGGTCGCGGCTACAAACTCGTCGCCCCCGAAACAGAGGCAGGAAACAATTGATAATTGACAATTGACAATGCAGAGCCGTCACAGTGTGGCGGCTCTACTGTTTTTGTTGGACATCGCCCCCTTTTCCGTTTTCCCCGAAGGGGAAAAGCCTTCGTTTAATTAAGAGTTATGAATTTAGAATTATGAATTTTTGTGTCCACCACCACCCAATTTGATTGAATAATTGGAAATTAAGGAATTGGGTAATTAAAAAGTCTATGCTCTATCTTCTATGTTCTAAAAATCTATTCTTGCTACTTGCTACTCACATCTTGCGACTGAAAAAAACTTCCGTTTGTCGCACAAAGTGTGTTTTTTGTCGAAAAAAGTGTTAAAAATTTGAAAAAGATATTGTCGGTTCAATAAAAGTTTGTAACTTTGCAGTCGAAAACAAAATAATTTTTCACAAAAAGGCTTACAAAAAGATGAAAAAGTTAGTTTACACACTCACTATGGTAGTCGCTATTGCTTGCATGGCCACCTCGTGCGACAAGGACAAGGACAATAACGATCCGAAAGATACGACAAAAAACGACTCGATTCCTGTTGATTCTACTGTAACGCCTGCCGAAGCAATCGAATTTGCTGAAGGTTATGTTTCGTTCTACGGCACGCAATACTCGGAAACCAATAATCATATGTTGGTACTCTATACCGACATGACCATGGACGACGATGGTTATTTCAACTCGAAAGGCTATGCACTGCAACTCGACCTCTACACAACCGACGAGGAGTTGGTGGCTGGCAAATATACATTGAGCGACGACGAGGCATATCCCGCTGGCACATTCAGTGCCGAGTATAGTGCTTGGGTCGATGTTGATGATGCTGGCGAACAGACCGATTACGGCATTCAGGCAGGCACAGTGAATATCGCTCTCGCTGGCGACATCTACACCATCGACATTAATTTGACCGATTCGCTTGGCAACGAACGCGTGGCGCACTATGAGGGTGCATTGGAGATTTACGACGAACGCGAAAATCCGTATGACTACGAACCGACAACACCTACAACCATAACCGTAAATGCTCCTGCCGATTCTATCGAAGCCACTAATTACGGCGACTACTACGACAATGGCACTGATAATCTTGTTCTCGACATTTGGGACGATAATACCACGGTTTCGTTGAGCCTCTATGTAGCAAATGGTGCTACTGCGCTGCCCGTGGGCGAATACAAATTTGCCAACGACTATTCGGAAATGAGCCTCGAAGCAGGTTCGCTGTATTGGGGTATGTTCATAGTCGGCAGTTATGCCGCCACCGAAGAGGACTACTACTGGCTGAACGACGGCACGCTGACGGTGAGCGAAGCAGATGGTGTTTATACCATTGTGGGTACGCTGAAATCGTACTACGGCAGCGAAATCAGTGTCAATTACAAAGGTGCAGTTACGCTCGAAGTGTATGACGATGCCGACGAAGCACCAGCCGCCAAAGCAAAGGCTCTGCGCCACACGCAAAACGCAAAACGCATAATCAAAGCCCACAAATAAAAGTTTTCTTCATAATGTAATGGGGCGGCTCGGGAGAATTTTTTCTCTCGAGTCGTTTTTTGTGCATACCGTATGCAGAAAATTGGTAACTTTGTATTCGGGAATCCCCTTTATCGAATTTATTTTATGATTCTACTTGCAGACAGCGGCTCGACCAAAACGACATGGGCACTTTGCCACCAAGGGCAGGTGGTTGCCACACACACCACCGTGGGGCTCAATCCGTTTCACCAAAGCGTGAGCGACATCAGCAACACAGTTGCCGCCCTGCCCGAAACCATGCGCCACGCCAACTGCGTGCGGTTCTATGGCGCAGGTTGCACGCAAGAGAAAAAAGAGTGCGTTGCCAGTGCGCTACGCACCGTGTTTGCGCACGCCGACATCGGTGTAGAGTCGGACATGCTGGGAGCGGCGCACGCTCTGCTGCAACACGAGCGCGGCATCGCCTGCATACTTGGCACGGGCGCCAACTCGTGCCTCTACGACGGTGTGCAGATAGTGCAGAATGTCCCGCCGCTCGGCTACATTTTGGGCGATGAGGGCAGCGGCGCAGTCATCGGAAAGCGTTTTGTGGGCGACTGCCTGAAAAACCAAACACCCGCTGCGCTGAAGCAACTTTTTCTCGATACCTACGCCACATCGGCCGCCGACATTGTGGAGCATGTTTATAGGCGGCCGCAAGCCAACCGCTATCTGGCGCAGTTTGCACCGTTCCTATCGGCCAATATCGACCGCTACGACTACATTCGCACGCTGGTGTCGGACTGTTTCCGCGACTTTTTTGTGCGCAATGTGCTGCAATACGACGGTGCACACACGCTACCAATCGCCTTTATCGGGTCGGTGGCGTACCACTTTGCCGCTCCCCTGCGCACAACAGCGCAAGCACTTGGCTTGCACATATCGAAAATAGAGCAGTCGCCCATCGCAGGGCTGGCGGAATTTTATATTGATAGTGAGGAGTGATGCGGCAGAGCCGCAATTTCAGAATTCAAATTGTTTCTCAAAATTGCTGCCGCAATTTTTGTTTCTAGTTTCTTGCGCTTCGCGCTGTTTCTATGTTTCAGGTTTCAAGTTTCAGATTGTCGGATTAACCAAATAAGCAAATCCGCAAATAACCAAATAAACAGTTCAATAGTTCAACGCTTCAACAAAATATAAACCTTCTTTCTGCTTAAAAATTCTCGATGCTGATTTGTTCGCCATCGAAAACGGCATACGAAAATTCGCGCATGAAGTCGCCGATAATCAGCATTTGGCTGCGGCTTGGCAGCATCAGATTCAGCACGATGTGGCGGTGGCCAAAGATGTAGTAGTCGATGTCGGGGTGCTGCGTGGCGTGTTGCTTGGCAAAAAGTACGAGCGGCTCGCGGTCTTCGCCAAGGTAGCCCACAGCGTTGCGTTCGTGTTTGCGGCGGTTGCTCTCGCTCCAACGCTGGCCGAAAGTCATGCCTGCATTGACGGGAATGAGATTGCGAAACGCCCATTGGCAGGCGCGACTGTGAAAAATGCGGCGTATGAGCGAAAATTTGCGGTTTCGGTCGCCCAATCCATCGCCGTGCGCAAGGAAAAACTGCCGTCCTTCGAGCGTGAATAGTTGCGGCTCGCGGTGTACGATGAGCCCAACCTCTTGCTCCAAATACCCGAAAGTCCACATATCGTGATTGCCTGCGAAAAAATGCACTGGCACGCCCGATTCGGCTATTTCACGCAGTTTGCCCAATAGCCGCGTGAAACCTTTTGGCACAACGGTGCGGTATTCGAACCAAAAGTCGAAAATATCGCCCAAAAGGAAGATGGCGGCGGCATCGGTTTTGGCCATGTCGAGCCAATCGACCAAGCGTTGCTCGTGTGCGTGCTGGTCGGCCATGACGCGCGAACCAAGGTGCGCATCCGACAGAAAATAGTATTTTGCGCTCATAGAAATCAGTGTGAAAGTTTATAAAGTTTGTAAAGTGGAAAGTGTATAAAGTGAAAAGTGATTTCTAGTTTCTCGCGCTGCGCGCTGTTTCTAAGTTTCTAAGTTTTTGGTCGGACGGTGATTTTTCAAATCATCAATTCAACCATCAACGAAAAAACAATGCTTATAGCGCGCAACACTATTTTTTAGTTTACTCCAAGTAGATTATAGCATCTGCAAAGATACAAAATTAGTTTGATTGAAAGTGTAAAAGTTGAATCTGCCGTCCACTTTATACACTTTCGCACTTTCATACTTTCGCACTAAATTTGTATCTTTGCAAGTGATATGTGCCGCTTTTTTGTTGCGTATTGGAAAACATTGTTGTGTGCGGCGGGCATCGCTGTTTTGTCGCTGGTGTCGTTTTCGGTGTTTGCAGTGCCTGCTGTGTCGCTCGTGCCGTATGCCGATAAATGGGTGCATGCGCTGATGTATGCCGCATTGGCGGTGGTGGCGTTTGCCGATTGTCGGTCGCAAGGATTGTCGCGAGGCGCATGGGCGTTTTTGCTGCTGCTGCCACCGATTTACGGCGGCGCGCTGGAACTGTTGCAAGAGTTTTGCACCGCCACGCGCTCGGGCGATTGGCTCGATCTGCTGGCCGATACCATTGGCGGTTGGCTGGCGTTGGCGGTTTGTGCATTGAGTGCTAAAAATTAAGAAGCGTGAACGATAAACTGAAATACGAGATTGCGCTGACGCTGATAAATGGCGTTGGTCCTGCCAATGGGCGCAAATTGCTGGCGCATTTTGGCGATGTGGAAACCATTTTCCGCCAAAGTCCCGAATCGCTGCGCAAAATTCCGAATATCGGCGACGCATTGGCCGAGGCGGTTGGCTCGTCGCAGGTGCTTGCGCGCGCCGAACGCGAGATAGAATTTGTAACGCGCTACGGCATTCAGACGCATTTTTTCACCGACAGCACCTTCCCGCGCCGCCTCAAAGAGTGCGAAGATGCGCCGCTGTTGCTCTACACCAAAGGTTGCTCCGATTTCAATGCTGGCCGCTATCTGGCGGTGGTCGGCACACGCAAAATAACGCCTCAAGGCAAAGACATTTGTCGCGCGCTGGTGAGCGATTTGGCCAAAACGCAGCCCAATCTGACCATCGTCAGCGGACTGGCCTACGGCGTTGATGTAACGGCCCACAAAGCCGCGCTCGATGGCGGTTTGCGCACATTCGGCGTGGTGGCGCACGGTTTGGATCAGATTTATCCATCGGCACATCGTGCCACCGCACAAAAAATGATTGAGGAGGGCGGCGCTATCATCACCGAATTTCCGACCGAAACGCAGCCGCTTGCCGCCAATTTTGTGCAGCGCAACCGCATTGTGGCTGGCTTGTGCGATGCCGTGTTGGTGGTGGAATCGGCGTTGAAAGGCGGTTCGCTCATCACGGCCGAGATGGCCAACGACTACAGCCGCGATGTGTTTGCCATTCCCGGGCGACCGACCGATGTGCAGTCGCAAGGGTGTAACAATCTGATTTACAACAATCAAGCGGTGCTTATTCAGACGGCTGCCGACTTAGAAAAATTTATGTGTTGGGACAGCAATGCGCTGCCGCGCGACCGCCAGCAGGCACTTTTCGAGGCACTCACGCCCGACGAACAGGTCATTGTCGATGTGTTGCAAGGTGCCGATGCGGTCTATATCAACCATCTGTCGATGCAGAGCGGCATTCCGCTGCAAAAACTGCTTGCGCTGTTGGTGCAGATGGAGTTCAAAGGGCTGGTGCGTGCGCTGCCGGGCAGTCAGTACAAAATGGTAAATTGAGCGATGGTAAAGACGCAAGCCATTGTGTTACAAGCATTTCGCTACGGCGAAAGCAGCCACATTGTGCGCCTTTTCACGCGAAGTCACGGCGTGCTGTCCTGCTTGGTGAAAGGGCAGGGGCGTCGTTCGCCGCTTTCAACTGTGCTGATGCAGCCGCTGTCGCTTATCGACGCGCTCGTTGATGTTCGTCCCAATCGCCAATTCCAATTTTTGCGCGAATGTACGCCCGATGTGCTGTTGCAAAGCGTTCCCGCCGACCCAGCCAAAAACGGCGTGGCATTCTTTTTGTGCGAATTTCTCTACCGCGCGCTGTGCCAATCGCCTGTCGATGAGCAACTGTTCGATTTTGTGCGCCGTTCGGTCATCGTTTTCGACGAAACGGAGCGTGGTTCTGCCAATTTTCACCTTGTTTTTCTGATAAAACTGACGCATGCGCTCGGTCTTTTCCCCAATTTGAGCGACTATCGCGCTGGCGCATTTTTCGACATGGCAGGCAGCCTTTTTGTCGATCGGCGGCTCGATGCCAACACGCTCGATGCGCAGCAAACCGAGGCTTTCGTGCAATTGATGCGCATGGATTATGCCAATATGCACCTTTTTGCGCTTTCGCGAGCGCAGCGCAACGACATTTTGGAGCATATTCTCACCTACTATCGCCTGCATCTGCCCGAACTTGGCACGCTGAAATCGCTCGATGTGCTGCGCCAACTCTATGCGTAGATTTGCGCGAACGCCAAAAAATCGCTACCTTTGCGCCACTTTTGGCCCTGTAGTTCAATGGATAGAATACGAGTTTCCTAAACTTTAGATCCGGGTTCGATTCCCGGCGGGGCTACAAATTCTAATTAAGAATGAAGAATTAATAATGAATAATACTAGTAGCAAGTAGCAAGATACAAGTAGCAAGAAAAGTTTGAAAGTATAAAAGTGCAAAAGTAGGGACGCACCGAGTGCGTCCGAACGCTTCAACGATTAAACGCTTCAACAATTCAACAAAAACATAGAAACAAAAATTGCGTCAGCAATTTTGAAAAACCAGAAACCAGAAACCAGAAATTACTTTCACACTTTCACACTTTCTTACTTTCACACTTTCACACTTTCATACTTTCACACTGTTATACTGTTCATCGTGAATCGCAAACTGAAGACAGAGGAGATTCGGCGGTTGTCGCCCGAGGAGTTTGCGGCGGCGGATAAATTGCCGCTCGTTGTTGTGCTCGACGATGTGCGCAGTCTGCACAATGTTGGGGCGGTTTTTCGCACGGCCGATGCCTACCGTGTCGAGGAGGTGCTGCTGTGTGGTATCACTGCCACGCCGCCCAATGCCGAGATTCACAAAACGGCTCTTGGGGCGGAATTTACCGTGGCGTGGCGGCATTTTGCCAACGCTCTCGATGCGGTGGTTGCGCTCAAAGCCGCTGGTTTCACGGTGTTTGCCGTGGAGCAAGCCGAAGGCAGCCGCTCTTTGGACACTTTTGAACCCGAGCGTGGCGGCAAATACGCCGTGGTGCTTGGCAACGAGGTGAAAGGCGTGCAGCAAGCCGTTATCGATGCGTGCGATGGCTGTCTGGAACTGCCGCAATTTGGCACCAAACACTCGCTCAATGTGAGCGTAACCGCTGGCATTGTCATCTGGGAAATTGCCAAAAAGATTAGGTAGACCCCCTCTAATCCCCCAAGAGGGAAGATTGCTGCGCGGAAACGCAGCAATTTCAAATTTCAAATTATTAGTCGCAAGATATGAGTAGCAAGAATAGATTTTAAGAACATAGAGCATAGAACATAGACTTTTTAATTACCCAATTATCTAATTTCCAATTATTTAATTAAAAGTGCTGTGGCGTTTGGGAACGCAAAAATTCATAATTCTTAATTCATAATTCTTAATTAAACAAAAGGCGTTTCCCCCTTCGGGGAAAGGGGACTACGACCAAAATAACAGTAGAGCCGCCACACTGTGACGGCTCTACATTGTCAATTATCAATTGTCCATTATCAATTTATTTGAGCACAGGGCGAACAGATAGTCCACAGTAGCGGCTGTCGCTGTCCCTGTACACATCGACCGAGAGGAAGAGCGCGTGCCACACGCTGCTCGGGTCGCTCGTGTTGAGCGAACTCGACCAGTAGAAGCCGTAGTAGCCTGCGCTGCCCAGGTCTGCGCCGACGTAGTAGCGAAAGCCCGCCGCAGGGAGAAAAATGGTGTTGCCGTTCTTACCTGTTACCCAATAACCTGCTACACCAGTGGTTTGGTAACTATCGGTCCAAATCCATTCGCAGTTCTCGCGTAGTTCTGTCCACTCACCATCGGTGGGCATACGCCAAGCACTACCCCAGTTAGTGGTAGCAGCATCATCGGAGGCTTCAAGCGTGGTTTTACCGTCTGTGGCGTTGTATTTGGTCAATTTGCTGTAATCGTCATCATAATTGTAAGTGCCATATTTGTAGGTATCCCACGAGTAGTCGCTTTTTGTGGTGGTTTCGCCCCAAGCGTAGTAGTTGCCGTACTCTTCGGGTTTGGTTGCGCCAACATTGCAGGTTGCCCATTTCACACTCAACCCTAAATCGACATAACCATAACCATTCTCATAGCCAGTGGCGGCTTCATTCGAACCGTCTTTTGGGTCGTTGTTTTCGCAGGCGGCAAATACCGCTGCAGCGCAGCAAAGTGCTGCAAAAAATTTAAGTTTTTTCATGATTAAATGAAATTAAAAAGTGAATAAATAAAAAATTGGTTGTTGTTTTATCTTTCCGTCGTGCTGGATTTGTAATCCTGCACTCACTGTATTATAGGGGTTTGTAATTTGTTTGTCGAAAAATTATAAAACAATCAGCGCAGATACACTACTTTTTCTTCAGCGTCCAATTTTGCCAAGTAGTACCAAGCGACGACGACGAGATGACGCATGGTGTTTGCTGTTTGGAATTTTCGACAACCGATTTTTTGCTGACATTCGTTCTGATGTATTCACCAAGTTCTTTGAGCGTAACATTTCCACTCGTAGCCTGCAAATTTTTTAGCAAAAAGTAGGTAAACATACCATGCTGCTGCTCTTCGTAAGGGTAAGCGGTTTGGTCGCCAGTAGCCGCTGAGAATACAACCATATTGCCCTGCGGTACGCCAGTTTTTGCCTTAAGAGCCACGCCGCGTGCCGATGCCAGCATACCATCACCGCGTTTGCTGCCCGAAAAACAGGCATCGAGAAAGACGGTTACACTTGTAGCATTGGTTTGACCCAGCGTTGCATACAAATCGTCGAGTTTGTAACCAGTAGTAACATCGGAGCCAATGCCATCGACAGGCAAAAGATAGGCAGTACGGCTACTTTCGTCGGGAATGCCATGACCTGCGTAGTAGAAAATGATTTGTGGGTCGTCGAATGTTTCAGAAACATTTTGAATCCATGCAATCGCTGTTTTTACCTGATTCCCAGTGGCATTCTGGACAAATTTGATGTGTTTGGCAGGAATGCCAAGCGTTTTTTCGCAATACTGTTTGAATATCTGCCCATCGTTCGAAGCATACGGCACAGAGGCTACCGACGAGTAGTTTTCGTTGGCAATAATCACCGCAAAAGCGTTGTTGTTTTTCTTTGCTGCCATTGGAATGTTTACATCAACATCGGATGTGAGGCTAACTTTCGTTATTTTGACATCATCGTTCCCCCCAGCAACTGTTACGACTGGTCCTCCTACCGCTTGGCCAAAGCGAAGCGGGATTTTTTCGCTTTTTGCAAAACCTTTGGCCTCGCTTAAATCTATGCCAATCTCCATATTTTCGGCGGCGTTGTTATTCGCTATCAATTCATAGTCAAACTCTTGCTTTTCGCCTGCCAGCAATTTTGGAATAGTAACGAACTCGTTGGTACTCAAAAGATTAAGATTCTGCGGAAGTACCAAACGCACTTTCACATTTTCGGCCTTTCCTTGAGCAAGATTTTGGACTACCACATGAAGATGAAATGTTTCGCGGCGTTTCAACACTCCCGAATTATTACTCCCAATTTTATGATCCGCCACCTGCACATCAGGCGTTTTTAACTCGTGCGTTTGGATATTCATTGTCACCTTTTGAGTGCCAAAACCATGCGGTTCTTCTACCTCCACAGCAATAGCCACTGCGCCACGAACTGTATTTTCGTTTGCTTTGATTGGCATCTCTACATGCGTCTTACCGCCAGCAGGAATGAGAGGCAGTACAACATCGGGAATGGTTATGCCTGACGAATTGCCTGCAATAGAGGCACGCGCCACACAGTTGCGACCTTCGCCTTCGCCCGTGTTCACAACATCGAAAACGATTTTGCACTCCTCATTGGCATCGATTACGCCATTGTTGTCCTCGTCCACAAATTGTGGTGTGCTAACAACACTAAGTACTGGTGGAATCACCTTTTTGCGAATAACAAAATCCATTGGTTGGCTCACATTCGATTGTGCCAACATGCCTCCCGCCACCAAGAGCGAGAGCGTGAGTAATTGTAGTTTTTTCATAATATGACAAGTTTTATTTTTTGTTATAGATAGGACGGATAGAACGGCCGCAACAACGAACGAGACAAGCATCGATACAATTTGCGCGATCTGGATTTTTCTCAGAAATCGAGTTTTCCCAAATATCAAAATGATAACAACACAAAAAAATATTATCTGTTTTTATCCCAGAGAAAGGGAAAAAAATTGAGTTCCCATTCTTCCGACTTACAAATAGAGATCCATGCACACCAACGCTATCCATCTCTGTTTTTTTACAATAAAGCTTCAATTCTTTCCATTGTTCAACTGAAGGCATACACCAATTTTGCCCCCAATTAGCAGTTGCTGCATCGTCTATAGATTCGATAACGAACTTTTTATCAATGCTGTTGTATTTTGTCAAATTATATCTAGTCCCCCATTTATAATTTTCCCAGCTAAAGACTTCCTTACTTTCAACTTCGCCCCACGCAAAGTAAGCGCCAAACTCTTCTGGCGAGTTTGCTCCCACATTGCAAGTTGCCCAAAGCGTACCACTGGGTAAGCCAAGGTCTACAAAAGCGTGCGGTGCTTCCACTTTGAAAACCACATTGTCGGCGAGAAACTCATCGCTTTCGGCAAGCGGCGACCAAGTAATGGTGCGATTTTCGCCCTTTGCTACGCAGCCCACATCGCCTTGCGCAGAGTGCAGCTCTACAAATGGTTGCCCACCTACCGACATATAGGCACGCACTTCGGCTGACTCACCAAGGTCGTAGGTTATTACAACATCTTCGCCACTCTGTCCCACCCGCACATTAGTTACTTGGGCGAAAAGGGAGATGGGAAGGAGGAAAAGGGAAGATAAATGTGCAAATAATCTTGTGTACATAAAACTGTGTGTTAGAGTGTTATTAGACTAACTGAGTCTGAATTCCGATATTGGCATAAAGTTTACTTTTCGTCACTTTGCCTTCGTATCCATTAGCAAAAATCTCATCTTGTTTTATTTTTACCAATCTATCAGGTAACCATGGATCTAGGACTACTTCGTCAAATGCAAAATTGGGGTCAAGCCTATAGTTATATGTATTTTCATGATTGTTATAATCCAGGCCCTTGTAATAGAGCAAACGAACCTCTTGCTCATATCCAAATTCAACTCTTTTTGTAAGCAGTAATTGTGCTTGACAAATATTTTGCTTATCACTTGCTAAAGGTTGAGACTGTTCCAATAAATCAACTATTACGCCATCTAAAACATATTCAACTTTACCAATGAAGCATTGCCATTCTTTCATGGATTGCATGTTATACAATGGTTTAAAAATTTTTCTCACAGTTGATTTTACCCTAACGACCCTTTTATTGCCATTATCTGAATATACCCGCCAAAGTCCATCACACTCTTGTTCTTTAATGGTCCAAGACTGTCCATACCAACTATCCCTAACGCACGACATATCTACATATTCTCCATTTCTCGTCTTAAAGGTGTGATTTAGCAATATATTTTCGAAAGGATCTTCCCACATCATAGGTCTAACCAAAGTGTTTTGTTTTGCTTTAATCAGATCAATAAATCTATTGTACTCAAATATACGAAAAATGGGAGTGTCTAACGACAAATTAAGCGCGTTAGCATCTAGTTTCATTTCGTTGGCTTTAAGTGTATCTGGTTCATTGTCAGAATGGTTCAATAGTTCCACTCTTTTTTCTCTAGAATAATCTACCATACTTCAAAAAATATATTTTCATGGTTGTGTTTTATTTAGGTGTGTCGTTGATATCGGAAATTTTTATTTCAAAACGATTCGAATTTAATACTGGTTGAGCAATTTTAGGTTTCAAATTTAGTTTTTGCGCAATATGTTCCAAAATAATTTTGTTACCGTCAGAGATTTGGCTTCCCATTATTATGCTTTTAAGTGCGCCATGTTTCCATGGGATTTTATAGCCTTTCCCTCCATCTAAATCACTATGAGTTAATAGGTAAACATTTCCAAGGATAAGTCTTTTTTCTTCTTCGACCTCCCATGTCTCTTTTTGCTTTACTCGTAATAAATAAGAGAATAGTTTTTCCACACCCTTTTCATCATGTAATAATCCTAAAATAGGTTCTGATCTTTCTCCTGACTCCTTTCGTTCAGTAACGATGCGTGTATTTTCATCATCAAAATCAGGATATTTATCCACATATTCGACATCGTACAATTTACTAGAAACACCACTTGAGACCAGATCAACTAAATTTTTAGAATCAAATTCAAGACACCAACCACGAAAAGAATCAGCATAAAAAGACCAAAAATGTTTATTACAATTACTTTGAGTAAAACTACATAAAGCAAATCTTTTCACTATACTAGAATATCCATCTATATCATATCTTTTTTGTTCCAATTTAACCTTTAATTTAGGGAAAGAGTCCAAAACTTTGGCATTAAAATCGTACGGATCATTCAAAAATTCGCTTTTCGAAAACCAAAAATACTCATGTACGAGAGCATCTATATTGTTTTCATTCGGTGCATAAAATTTGAAAACACTTGCCATAAATTCAGTTTTTAACTAATCAAACAACATTACTCATGAATTGCCCTGACTGAACACCCAGCGTGGCGGCGGCAGTCGAGGCGGCTGTTCATACCGTCCGAGCCGAAGTATGCGATATATGCGTTGAGCTGGCCGTCTGCACCGAGCGAACTCGACCAGTAGTGGCCGTAGAAGCCTGCGAGGTTCAGGTCGTCGTAGGCGCGACAGCCCGCCGCAGGGAGAAAAATGGAGTTGTCGTTGGTTTTGCTCGCGACAATAAAACCTGCAACGCCTGTGCCGTTACAGTTGTCTATCCATGTCCATGCGCAGTTCCTGTACAGTTCTGTCCACTCTGCAGCGGTAGGCATACGCCACTTGCCGCCCCAGTTTACGGCTGCAGCATCGTCCTCGGCTTCGAGCGTAGTTTTTTCATCTGTTTCATTGTATTTGATATAATTGCCTGATGTGCCATACTGGTAAGTACTCCACGAATAACTGGCTTTTGTAACTGTTTCGCCCCAAGCGTAGTAGTTGCCGTACTCTTCTGGCGCATTCGCACCGAGATTGCAAGTGGCCCATTTCACGCTCAGACCAAGATCTACCCAAGCATGGCCAGTTGTTTCAAACATTACAGTTTCGCCATACGCAGTGCCTTTGGCATTAGTAGCGTAGGCGCGCACATAGTAGGTCGTAGCCTCGCTCAAGCCTGTGAGCGTACAACTAAATTTGTCCATATTATCGGCAGCAACAACCTCGTCGTTTATCGTAGGGTTGGCAGATGTGCTGTAGCAAATGCCGCATGCAAGAATTTCAGAATTACCATCATTCGTTATTTGTCCGCTACAAACGGCAGACGATGATGTAATGTCAGTTGGCTCTAGCGTAACTACTGTAGGTGTCCTGATAGACACGGTTGTAAAACTCCTTTTTTCGCCGTATCCAGTTCCTTTGGCATTAGTAGCATAGGCACACACACAGTAGGTCGTACCATCTTGCAATTCGGTAAGTTTGCAATCAAATACAGAATCCTCTCCGTTATATGATATTTTTTTGCCATCAATGATTGGCTCGGTACTTGTGCTATAGCAAATGCCACATTCGGTAATTTCAGAATTGCCATTGCTAATAATTTTGCCGCCACATACGGCCGAAGAGACGGTTATATCGGTTACCGTAGTGGTTGTTACAGTAGGGGCAGTGGTACTCTTTGTCGTAAATCTATAATCGTCGCCATACGCCACACCTTTGGTATTTACAGCGTAAGCGCGCACATGGTAGGTTGTGCCTTCGTTCAAGCCTGTAAGCGTACCCGAAAACTCGCCGGCATTGTCTTGTTTACAAACAAGAGTTTTGTCGTCGATAGTGGGGTCTGCAGTCTTGCTATAGCAGATACCACATTCGGTAATTTCAGAATTGCCATTGCTGGTTATTTTGCCGCCACACATGGCCGAAGAGACAGTTATGTCAGTTACATCGCTGGTTACAACCGTTGGTTTTGTTATACGAAGCGTGCTAAACTTTATGTTTTCGCCATATGCTATACCAATGGTATTTACGGCATAGGCGCGCATGTAGTAGGTCGCGCCATCTTCTAAACCTGTTACCGTGCCGCTGAAATGGTTGTTCTTTTTATCGCAAACTGTATGACTGCCTTCGATGGTTGGATTTGCAGATTTGCTGTAACAAAAGCCGAATTTCGGCAACGAATCGCAGCCCCAATCTATCAAAGAGCCATAACCAACGAACGAACTAGCAGTAATGCCACCAACCGAGTCGGTTGTAACCTTGGGCAGCGTGTAGGCAAGTGTATGCAGTGTGTCGATCTGTGGCAACAGCACAGAACTGTACGAATTTGCTACTTTGTAGCGCACATAGTAGGTCGCGCCCTGTTGCAGTGGCGTAATAACAGCGGTGTAACTTTTGTCTTTGCCCACACTCAATGCCAGCGTTTTGTAGTCGGCAAACGAAGAATCGTTGGTGTAGTGTAGTTCGGCAGAGGTTATAGTAGCGTTGCTAACGAAAGAACCTCGTTGCAGCACATTGCGGTAACTTGGCGTTACCTTGGTTATGTCAACTTTCACCGTAGATATTGGTACCTCTTTGTCTTTCTCGCAAGTAGAAAAAATCAGTGCCACGCCAACGACAAATAGGAGGGTGTGTATTTTTCTTATAGATTTCATGGTTGCTGCCTATTTATTTTTTTAGTGGTATAGTCCAACCTATACCAGCCGTTATTTCCATATACTTAAACTCGATAGTGCTAACACCTGCCATCAGCGAGAAGCCGCGAATATCGGCAATAATGCCCACCTCGCCGCCAAATCCTTTGTAGGCAGTTGGGCCGTAGGTTATCCATTGGCCATCGGTGGTTTGCCACAACTGGTAGCGCTGACCGTATGTTGCACCCAAATAGAACGCAATAGTCGAACGGTCATCGCCAACCCAAAATGTCCCGAATATATCCCACACCAATCCGAGACTTACCATAAAATGGTTTGTTTTTGTTTTCCCAGAATAGAATGGCAACTCCTCGCCAATGTAGCCATTCGCATCGCAAGCGCTACCATTCCCCTTAGCCCACTGCCAATCTTTATTAACCCACGAAAAATTGGTGCGCCCACTCAAATACCACCCCAATAATCCAAGATATGTTTGACCGAGAAACATCCCCCACGAGTGTTGTGGCACAAAACCATATCCGTATTCTGCTAAAAGGAATGTTTTAGTTAAATAATCATAAGCATCGCTTACTACTACCTCGAAAGATACATTGCTATGAACAAATTCTTCGTTATTTTTCAAAACATGCCAAACCACTCGTTTATTTTTCCCTTTTCTTACAAAACCAATATCGCCTTCTACACTATCTGCTCTTAATTCTACAACTTTTGTTACCCAATAATAGCTACATACACCATTATTCCAATACGACTTCTGCATTTTTTCATCGCCATAAATAACCTTTATGCTAACATAAGATTTTTCATCAAGGTCATAAGTAATAACAATATCGGTGCCTTCTTGCGTAGCGCGCACATTGGTAGCCTGCCGTGCAAAAGCCATCTGCACGCCACACAGCACAAGAAGAAATAAGAAGAAGAGTTTGCGCATATTTCTGTGTAATTTATCTACGAATAGTTATCATTTTTGGTACTACCTGCACATTGGTATCGTTACGCCGCAGTTTGCTCTGCCATTGATTAAATGCTTCGAACGAGATAGAGCCATTAGGTGTGGCAGGTTTCGAAAATGGCTCGGTAGAAAAGACAAAATAGAGATAGTTGGCTTCGTACTCCGAACGGCAAGTCATCACATATTCGTCCACTATATTTCTATCCTCGCCTTTAGGGTCATTGTAGAAAAAGAGGTACTGCTTGTCTTTCAAAATTTTGTACGAGCCGCTGTTTTGTGCTTGGTAAGGCAGCATACAAACCACATTCTGCTCCGCATCCAACAAAAAGATAGCGAGATAGCCCTCCAATGGTGCTGCAAACGAGCAATAGAGGTCGTCGCCCGCACGAAAATCGCTCGATTCTTTGTTGGCATCTACGCCATTGCGCAAAGTGTGAATATCAAGTGCAATTCTGCTATTTTTTATTTCACGCGCACGGCCACACACATGCGCATGAATAAGGGTTTCGCCTGTATGCTCGTCCATGTAGAAGCGGAATGTAGGCTCTTCTGTGTCGCCCAACCATTCGCCACGCACAACAGTGTTGCCCAAAGATTGGAAAAAGGTGTCGCTTTCGCCGTTGCGGTCGCTGATATACATGGTATTAGTTTGCGAGACAAGTGTACCATATACCGCAGATAACGCCTCTATGCGCGCACGCTCGGCTGCAATGTGTTTAGCCTCATCGCGGCTTACATTTTCTGATACCACATAGGTGTAGTCGCCACAGATCGTTTTGATGGGCGGGGCAGCATACATCGATACACTGAAAAGCAACAGACACCCACATACCCACTCAATGAGTATGTGCCGCGACCTCAGATTTTTACTCCTTTTAGCCATCAATCTTATTTATTTGTCCCATATAAATAGGGTATCATGTGTTTGGCAATGGGGCGTTTATCCCCATCACCAAACACAGATGTTAGAAACCAAGAACTTGGTCTAGTTGATCGTGCAGGTCGAGTCCCTTGTCCTCAAGGTCTTGACGGATAACGCGTTTGGCTGCCTCATGCGCCATCTTTTGGTTGTAGGCAAGGCGGACAAGCACTTCTTTGTTCTTGTTGGACTTGGTGCGATACACTTCCATCACAGGTAGCACACGCCCGAGGCTCTGCGAGATAAGGTTCTTGCTGGCACTCACGCTCTCCACAATAGACGCAGCATCATCGGCTGCAAGTTGGCGATTAGCCACCGTATTCTCTACGAGGGCAGTAACCTCCGTCTGTATCTGACCAGCGAGGTTCTGTTTGGCAAGTTCAAGGGCTTGCATCTTGGCCGCATCGTAACTCTCTCCAATACTCATAGCCTCCGCCATGATATAGAGCGGGTAGCCGCTTTCGTCGTACTCGTACTGCATGGTGTAAGACTTCTCCAATTGTTTCTCGAGCGGCAGTGCGCCAGGTGAAACTTGCCAACCTTCTTTCTTGAGTTTCTTGGCTTCCTTCTTGGTGGCGCGGCTGACTTTGGCATTGAGTTCTTTCTTGCTTTGTTTCACAACCTCTTTGCGCTCCTTGTTTAACTCTTTCTGCGACTGCGCAGACATGGTGCTTGGCACTGCCATTGTGAGCACCAATGCAAATAACATGATTTTGTTCATTTGTTTTTGTTTTTTTGCCCGCCAGCCTCCCTAAACAAGCGTCGTTACAAAAAAAATTGGTTGAAAACAACACACAAAAAAAGCGTGGGAGTCTGTGCCAGTTGCTCGTCCCACGATTCAAGGCCTTCACATTGCCCAAGCAGTAAGTCGAACAACGCAGAAGTCCACGCCCTGCGTCACGCTCCTTGTGGAACGCAACACATCGTAGCCATCTACTGTTGCTTCGTTTCTACCGCTTTTCAAAAAGTTGTGAAGTTCTGAATCGTCGAAACAGAGCGTCAAGTAAACGCTTTTTATGTATGTCTGTCGCCCACCCACTCGCCCTTGCGGACTTCTGCCAATGGGAAACGCTGCAAATATACGATTATTTTTCTGATTGCCAAAATGCAGAATCTGCCACCAAGCAAAAATGCGATGGCGGAATGTGTAAGTGGCTCAATTATTTCATTATTTGAAGATTTGAAGATTGAGGTATTTTTGACTGCGTGGCTTTCCCCCCTTCGGGGGAAACGGGAAAGGGGGCTATGGCCAAGACGAAAACTTGGGCGGTGAACCTGCTGAACTGCAAATAACCCAATCAACAAAAAAAAGGACGCACCAAGTGCGTCCCTACTGTCATACTTTCTCGCTCACTTACTCCAAGCCATCGACGGCATCGAGCCATAGTTGCGACGAGGCATCGCTGGGCATGCGCCAATCGCCGCGTGGCGAGAGGTTTACGCTGCCTACTTTCGGGCCGTCGGGCATACACGAGCGTTTGAATTGCTGCGCAAAAAAGCGTTTTGCAAAAATCCGCAACCACTTTTTGATGGTCGCTGCATCGAATTTTTCCGTAAAAGCCGTCTGTGCCAACGCATAGATTTTGTCGGGCGCAAAACCGTGGCGCAACATATAGTAAAGGTAGAAATCGTGCAGTTCGTAAGGACCAACCAAATCTTCGGTTTTCTGCGCAATATCGCCTTTTTCGTCGGCGGGCAGCAGTTCGGGACTCACGGGTGTGTCGATAATGTCGAGCAGATTTTTGCGTGCCGATTGTGCAAAAGCGCAGTCGGCGGCGTAGCGCACCAAATGGCGCACCAGCGTTTTGGGAATGCTGGCGTTCACGGCATACATGCTCATGTGGTCGCCGTTGTAGGTCGCCCAGCCGAGCGCAAGTTCTGACAGGTCGCCCGTGCCAACCACCAGTCCGCCGCACTGATTGGCAACATCCATCAAAATCTGCGTGCGTTCGCGGGCTTGCGTGTTTTCGTAAGTGGTGTCGTGCTGCCGCTGGTCGTGGCCGATGTCGGCAAAGTGCTGCAAACAGGCCTTTTCGATGCTGATTTCGCGCAGTGTTGCGCCAAGACTTTCAACAAGTTCGGTAGCGTTTTTGTAGGTGCGATTGGTCGTGCCAAAACCGGGCATGGTTACCGCCACAATGTTTTTGCGCGGCAAACCGAGTTTGTCGCAGGTGCGTGCGCACACGAGCAGTGCCAAGGTCGAATCCAAACCGCCCGAAATGCCGAGTACAAGCGATTTTATGCCTGTGGCGTGCAAGCGCGTAGCAAGTGCGTGGGTCTGTATGTCGAGAATCTCTTCGCAAGTAGCCGTCAAATTGTCGCCTTTTGGCACAAACGGCGTGGCATCGATGTGGCGCGTGAGTGCGAGCGGCTTTTCGGGCAGGTCGAACCGACTGAAAATGGGCGTTGGTGTGGCTGCCAAATTGCGCGAAAAAGCACTCTTTTTGCGGCGGTCGTGGCGCAGGCGCTCAACATCTATTTCGCTCACAATCAGTTGCTTATCGAGCAAAAAGCGTGCGCTTTCAGCCAACAGTGCGCCATCTTCGGCAATGATGCCGTTGCCCGCAAAGACCAAATCGGTGCTCGACTCGCCAAAACCAGCCGACGCATAGACATAGCCCGCCATACAGCGCGCCGACTGCTGCCGAATCAAGCTTTTCAAGTAGGCGTTTTTGCCGATAAGTTCGTTCGAAGCCGAAAGGTTGAAAATGATTTCTGCGCCCGACAAGGCGTGTGCGCTGCTCGGCGGAATCGGCGTCCATAGGTCTTCGCACAGTTCGATGGCAAAGGTGGCATCGCTCGATTGGAACAGGATATTCGCCCCGAAAGGCACGGTTTGTCCGCAGCAGACAACGGTTTCGGCAGTGGCATCGGCTGCCGAGGCGAACCAGCGCGCTTCGTAAAATTCGTTGTAATTGGGCAGATAGGTCTTCGGCACAATGCCCAAAATGCGTCCTTGATGAAACGCGGCGGCGCAGTTGAATGTGCGGTTTTGCGTGCTTATCGGCAGCCCGACAATGCCCACGATGTCCATCGTTTTCGTTTCGTGCAGCAGCCACGCCAAACTCTGCTCGGCTTCGTGCAGCAGCAGGGCATTGCCAAACAGGTCGGCGCAGGTGTAAGCGGTCAGTCCCAGTTCGGGAAAAACGACTATCTGCACGCCAGCGGCTTCGGCTTGGCGGAGCAAATCGAGCGTCTGTTGCGCGTTGAAGCGGCAATCGGCCACTTTTACCGACGGAATGGCGGCAGCCACCTTGATGAATCCGAAATTTTTCATGATTTCTGAAATAAAAATGCGCCTAAATCAGTGCTTTGATGCAGACAATCACGCCGAAAAGTACCAATATCGCCCCTGTGATTTTGTTCAAAATCCACAGACCGCGCACATTGAACCGACTGCGTAACTTGCTGACAATGAGCGTGAGTGTGAGCCACCAACTGAATGCGCCAATCAAAATCGACAGCATTCCAATGGCGTTTTCGTACCATGTTTGCCCCGATTCGAAAAAGTTGAACTGCGCAAAAAGTCCGATGAAAATGAAGATAATCAGCGGATTGCTAAAACAGAGCCCAAACGCCGAAAGGTAGTCGCTGATGTAGTCGCTTTTCGACGATTTTTTGACCGACGAGAGTTGCGCCGATGGGTTGCTCAAAAAGACATGAACGCCAAAAAATACCACAATGACACTGCCCGCAATCTGAATCCAAAATTGGTGCGCATCGATAAAATCGGTGATGAAACTCATGCTGAACCCAACGATGGCGGCATAAATCAGGTCGGAGGTGGACGCGCCCAAACCAGTTATCACACCGTGCCAACGCCCACGATTGAGCGTGCGCTGTATGGTGAGAATGCCGAGCGGCCCCACGGGCACCGATGTGAATAGCCCGATGACTATGCCGATGAGTATGGTATTGAGCATCGCTGTGCCTGATATTTACTTTTTCATTCGTGTTACCAGTTCCACAATTTCGCGCTCGTCGTTGGGGTGAAACCAGTGTATCTCCTTGTCGCGCCCGAACCACGACAACTGTTTTTTGGCGTAGCGGCGCGTGTTTTGCTGAATCATACCGATGGCGTGGTCGCGTGTCCAAGTGCCATCGAAATAGTTGAACAACTCCTTGTAACCCACCGTGTTGAGCGCATTCAACGCACGGTGTGGGTACAATGCTCGCGCCTCTTGTTCCAGTCCATCGTCCATCATCTGCAGCACACGCTTGTTGATGCGGTCGTAGAGTTCGGCGCGTGGGCGGTTCAACCCTATTTTTATGATGTCGAACGCGCGCTGTTTCGTCTGATTGGTGCGCAAGTCCGAGAATTTTTTGCCCGTCATCTGCATCACTTCCAAGGCGTGGAGCATGCGTTTGGCGTTTTTCAAATCGACTTCGGCGTAATGCGCTGGGTCGAGCAGCCGCAGTTTGCGCCGCACGCCTTCGATGCCGTTTTGGGCGTAAAAGTCGGCCACTTCGCGGCGCGTTTCAGCATCAATGGTCGGCAGGTCGTCGATGCCGCGGCACACAGCGTCGGCGTAGAGCATCGAACCGCCAGTCATCAGCGCATTGCCCGAGCGTGCTATCTCCGCTTCGATAATCGGAATGGCGTCCAACTCGAACTGACCTGCGCTATACGGCTCGAACACAGAGCGGCTGCCTACGAAAAAGTGCTGCACTTGGCGCAGTTGCGCTTCGGTGGGGGCTGCCGTGCCGATTTTCATCTCGCGAAACATCTGCCGCGAGTCGCACGAAACGATGGCACAGCCCAACAATCGCGCCAGCGTTAGGCTGATGTCGGTTTTGCCCACGCCCGTCGGCCCGACCACGACAAACAGTTTTCCGCGCGCGTCAGCCAAGTTTAGTACAGTTCGTTACCGTTCTCGTCGAACGACATATCGCCAAAGCCCTCTTCGTCGATTTCGTCGGGGTCGTATTCGTCGCCGCCATAGAAATCGGTGTCGAAATCCACCTTCTGTTTCTCGGCAAAAGCGTCGATGTCCATCATCTGCACGGGCGCATTGCCTTTGCTGCGTGTGCATACAGGTTTGTCGAGACTTTTGCCCGGCGTGGCGGCTTTTAGTTCGATGAAAAAGGCGCGTTCGGTCATGTTGTCGAACACATAGAGCAGGCGTTGCCCCACATCTTCCACAAACTCGTCGAGACGCGTGTCGGCCATCAGATAGGTGTCGGTTTCGGAGTCTGCGCCCATGTCGATGAGCGTGATTTCCTGCTCTTTTTCCCAGTTGTCGCTACAGATAAAAAACGAGGTAATCTGCTTTTTGTCGTAGCCCGCCGACTCTTGAATCGCTTCGTGGAATTGCAGAAAAGTGGCTTCGGAATCGATTTCGATTTCGCGCTGGAAGTTGTCCACTTCGTCCGACAGAATCAAAAATTTATAAACCATAAAAATTGCGTTTGTTTATAAACAACAAAGATACAACATTTTTTTGTTAGAAGCCAAAAGTAGTGTTTTTTTCGCAGAAAAAAGACCCCGCATGCGGAGTCTTTTCGCTTTGTTGCTGATTTTCAGACTGTTCGTTAGAAACTGTAGCCGATACCAAGTCCGATATTGCCTTTGAACTGCACGCGCTCAACGGGATTTTCGCCGTTTTTGTCGGCTATCATCACGCCGTTGTAGTATTTGAGCGAGGTGCTGAGCGTTACATTCAGCACTTTCAGGAATTGGTACGAGATAGCAAAGTCCCAATCGACATCGAAATTGCCAAAACGGCGGTGATTGGCTTTGTCCGACGGCCATTTGTAGGGGGTAAACACGCCCACGGTCGAGATGATTTTCAGATTTTCGATGCGCGCATAGTTCACACCTGCTTTTGCCGAAAGACCGAGTTCGGCCAGCACTTTTTTGTTTTGGTCGATGCCGTATTTTGTGCGGAAATCGAAGTACTGTTTTGCGCCATCAGCATCGGTGTAGCCCAAACTATCGACGGTGCAAGTCGAGATGCGGCCTGCTACAGGCGACACATACACCGAGAAAATCTCGTTAGGTTTCCAGTCGATACCGAGCGAAACATCGGTGTACGAAGGCGAGAGCCAACTCGAAATCGGCTTTTTGTAGTTGTCGCCATATTCGTAGCCTTTGGCATACTGCGATTTGAAGCCAGCCAGCGCGGTGAGATACCATGTTTTGTGGAACTCCCAGCCAAATTTTGTGGTGAAATTGATTTTGTCGTTCGATTTGCGCCACGGCTCGAAAGTGTTTTGCTGGTAGGTCATACCAAATTCGGTGTCGAGGTTGCTCTCCCACGCAATGGCGTTCTTTTTGTAGAGCAGCGTTACATTGGCGGCCGCCACGGTGGTTACATTGTTGTTGCCGCCCGCAGCCCAGTTCCAGAGGCCAGTGGCGCTAGCGTTGAGCGAGAGAATGCCTGTGCATTTCCAGTTTTTCTCTGCAACAGGTGCGGCAGCCGCTTCGGTGGCTTCGGCTGCTGTTTCGGTTGGTTCGTCGGCAAAAATTGGCGCACAGCAGAGTACCGCCAAAGCCGCTAAAAGTAGTTTTTTTGTTTGCATAACGATATGTTTTGTTAGTATTCGCAGAAATCGCCGCAAAATTACAAAAAAAACTTAACTTACTGAAATCGTGCTGCGCATTTCGGATTGGGTTGATCAGTTGACGAGTTGATAAGTCGTTGAAAAGTTGATGAGTTGATGAGTTAATCAGTTGATTAGTTTAACGCATTGGTGATGGTTTCTGTTGAATCGTTTAATCGTTGAACTGTTTATTTGTGGATTTGGTTATTTGGCTTTCCAACCCCTCCGCTTCGCTCGTCCCCTTGTAAAGGGGATAGGTTCGCGTTGGTTTAGTTCGTTAAATGTGTTTTTTGCACTGCTGCTGTTTTTTCTGCCCTCTCCCCTTTTCAAGGGGAGTACCTGCGGAAGCAGGGGAGGGGTTTTATCCCAATTTTGAATTTAGAATTATGAATTATTCGCGCTCAAAAACGCCGCAATCTTCAAATTTTCAAATCGGCAAACTAGAAACCAGAAATTACTTTTCACACTTTCGCACTAATCTTACAAATAGCCCAAAATTTTGAGCATCGATTTGTAACTCTGCTCTTTGGCGAAGAGTTTGGTGGTGTAGTCGCCGTTTTCGTCGCGGTCGATGACGACCAGTTTCGGGGCAGGAATGAGGCAGTGTTGTATGCCGCCGTAGCCGCTCAAAGCCTCTTGATAGGCACCCATGTGGAAAAATCCGACGAACTGCTCGCCTTCCCACTCGTTTTTGGGCAGGAACACGGCGTTGGAGTGCGCCTCGGCGTTGTAGTAGTCCTCGCTGTCGCAGGTGAGTCCGCCCAGATGCACGCGCTCGTACTCTTTGTCCCAATTATTCACAGCAAGCAGCACAAATCGCTGGTTCAACGCCCAAGTGTCGGGCAGCGTGGTGATGAACGAACTGTCAATCATGTTCCACAATTCGCGGTCGTTTTGCTGTTTTTGGTTTACTATGGAGTAGAGCATGGCACCGCTTTCGCCCACGGTGTAGGAGCCAAATTCGGTGAAAATGTTCGGTTCGGCGGTGTTGTAGTTGTTGCAGGTTTTCTTTATCTGCGACACAATCTCTTCGGCCATATATTCGTAGTCGTATTCGAAATCGAGGTGCGCTTGTATGGGAAATCCGCCGCCAATGTTGAGCGAATCGAGTTCGGGGCAGATTTTTTTCAGTTCGCAATAGAGGTTCACGGCTTTGTTCAACTCGTTCCAATAGTAGGCTGTGTCGCGTATGCCCGTGTTGATGAAAAAGTGCAACATCTTCAGTTTCACATTCGGATTGTGCTGAATGTGGTGTTTGTAATAGGGTATGATGTCGTTATAGCGAATGCCGAGGCGCGATGTGTAGAAGTCGAATTTCGGCTCTTCTTCGGCGGCAATGCGTATGCCTACATTCATTTCGAGGTCGTCGTCGAACAAATCGAGTTCAAATTTGTTGTCGAGTATCGGAATTACATTTGTGAATCCGCTGCGAATCAAATTTTGTATATTTTCGACATATTGGGCGCGTTTGAATCCGTTACACAAGATGTATGTGTCCTGTTTAAGTAAGCCCGATTTGTATAATTCTTCCAAAATGTTGATGTCGAATGCCGACGAAGTTTCGATATTTACGCGATTTTTAAGCACTTCTTCCATCACAAACGAGAAGTGCGAACTTTTGGTACAGTAGCAGTATTGGTAGTCGGCGGCGTAATCGACTTTGGCCATTGCCACATTGAACATACGGCGGGCGCGCTGTATGTTTTGACTGATTTTCGGCAGATAACTGAGGCGCAACGGCGTGCCGTACTGCTTTATCAAATCCATCAGCGGAATGCCAAACCAATGCAGTTCGCCATCTTCGATAGTAAACTCTTCGCTCGACAGGTCGAAAGCCTGCTCAATCAGGTCGATGTACTTGTTTTTCATTGTTTTCTACTTTCAACTAATTCAAAATTACCCCAAGGGGACTTCTATAAATTCCCCGTTTTATAAAAAGTTTAACAAATAGTGGATTCCGAAACACTTTTGTGTGCTTTTTGTTTTTGGACTGCATCTCTTTGACTTTCACTCAATTACAATGCCACCGCATTGCGCTCTCGTTCAAGCCAAATATCTGCTATCCCAAAATTCAAAAATCACTACAAAGCAATTTATAGAAATCCCCTTAAAAATCACAATCCAGCTCACTCGGATTGTCATTAAAAACCAAATCCAACTGAATCGGACTGCAAAGATAGCATTTTTTTTGCAAGAAAAGAATGCGCGTAAAAAGTATAAAGTTGAAAGTGGGGGCACACCGAGGCCTCTTTTTTTTGTGGATTTGCAGATTTTCCCAAATAACCACCCACAAATCAACAAAAACTGAAAAACATAGAAACAGCGCGAAGCGCGAGAAACATAGAAACAAAAATTGCAACAGCAATTTTGAGAAATATAGGAAATCGCTCGCTTGCAAAAATTGAGCATTTTGCCGTTTGTCGATGTGTTACTTTTCTTCCTGATATTCAGGCGATTGAGGTTGTTGTGTGTGGATTTCGGCAAAAAAGTTGCGTTATTACAAAAGAAATGCCTACATTTGTCGATTGAATGTTTGCTGGCGTTGGCTGCTGGCTGTGGCGCATGCGCGGTTTGCTAAGTTTTTGGTGTGCAAACAGTTGTCGTGCGTGTGGCGGTGTGCGGTCGTTTTCGGCCCAGACAAAAATAGAGCAAAAAATATGAAAGATGAGAGTCATTTGAGGGTCGCGGTGATAGGCGGCGGCAGTTGGGCGACGGGTATAGCAAAAATTGTACTCGACTCGCAGCCCGAAATCGTCTGGTACATGCGCCGTCAAGACCAAATAGACGAGTTTGTGCGCACAAGCCGCAATCCGTCGTACCTATCGAGCGTGAAATTCGACATCAACCGCATACATTTCACCTCGAAAATAAACCAAGCGGTGCGCACAGCCGATGTGCTGATTTTTGCTACGCCGTCGCCATTTTTGAAACAACACCTTAAAAAACTGCGGCTGCGGCTCGACAGTAAAATAGTGGTGTCGGCCATCAAGGGCATCGTTCCCGACGAAAACATGGTCGTTTCGGAGTATTTCCACCAGATGTATGGGCTTCCTTTTGCGCAGATAGCCGTGTTGAGCGGGCCGTGCCACGCCGAAGAGGTGGCGTTGGAGCGCACTTCGTACCTCACCATCGCTTGTGCCGACCGCGACCGTGCGCGGCAACTTTCGCCGTTGTTCACCAACCGCTATGTGCAGACCTACATCAGCGACGACACTTGCGGCATTGAGTATGCATCGGTGATGAAAAACATCTACGCTATCGCTGTTGGTGTGTGCCACGGGCTGAAATATGGCGACAATTTTCAGGCGGTGCTGGTATCGAACGCCATTCAAGAGATGAACCGCTTTTGCAACGCCGTGCATCCGTTCCACCGCAATCTGCAAGAGTCGGTCTATCTGGGCGACCTGCTCGTAACGGCCTACTCCAAATTCAGCCGCAACCGCACTTTCGGCACCATGATAGGCAAAGGTTACAGCGTGAAAACCGCTCAAGTGGAGATGGAGATGATAGCCGAAGGCTACTACGGCACCAAGTGCATACACGAGATAAACGAAAAATACCAAGTGAACATGCCGATTCTCGATGCCGTGTACGCCATTCTCTACCAACGCCGCCTGCCCGCAAGCGTCATGCGCGAACTGACGAAGAAGTTGCAATAATTAGTAGCAAGTAGCAAGAAGCAAGAAGCAAGAAGCAAGAAAGATTTTAAGAACATAGAAAATAGAGCATAGACAAAATTAGTGTGAAAGTATAAAAGTGCGAATGTAGGGACGCACCGAGTGCGTCCGAGAATAATGAATAATACTCGCGGCCTTTCGGCTACCGACAACCAGAAATTAGAAATTAGAAATTTTTGCCTCACAGACCTTCACCAATGCGTTAAACTAATCAACTGATCAACCAATCAACTCATCAACCTAATTTGAAATCTGAAATTCCACAAAAATATGAAAGACATTAAACTGAACATCGAAAAGGCGTATGGCTTTGTTTCGGCCGACGCTGTGAAATCGTATGCGGGCAAGGCCGCCGACTGCTTATGTATGTTGCACGAAGGCACAGGCAAAGGCAACGATTTTCTTGGTTGGCTACGGCTGCCGAGCGACATCGTGGCTGAACTCGATGCCATAGAAGCCGCCGCAAAAACGCTGCGCGAACGCTGCGAAGTGGTGGTAGTTGTCGGTATTGGCGGCAGTTATCTGGGCGCAAAAGCCGTTATCGAGGCACTGTCAAACTCGTTTGAGTGGCTCAAATGCAAACACGATGCGCCAGTGATTGTCTATGCTGGGCAAAACATCGGCGAAGATTATCTCTACGAATTGCAGGAGATGCTGAAAAACAAGCGGTTTGGTATCATCTCGATTTCGAAATCGGGTACAACCACCGAGCCTGCGCTGGCTTTCCGTATGCTGAAAACGCAACTCGAGGCGCAGCAAGGCAAAGCCGCTGCCAAAGAGGCGATTGTCTGTATCACCGACAAATCGCGCGGTGCTCTGCGCACTTTGGCCACGCAAGAGGGCTACAAAACTTTTGTCATTGCCGACAATGTGGGCGGTCGTTTTTCGGTGCTGTCGCCTGTGGGGCTGCTGCCCATTGCTGCGGCTGGTTTCGATGTGCGCCAACTGGTGGCGGGTGCCATGCGTATGCAGGAGGTTTGCGCATCGGAAAAATTCGACGAAAATCCTGCTGCACAATATGCCGCCGTGCGCAACGAACTCTATCGGTCGGGCAAAAAAATCGAAATTCTCGTCAATTTCCACCCGAAATTGCACTATGTGTCGGAGTGGTGGAAGCAACTCTACGGCGAGAGCGAAGGCAAGGAACACAAAGGCATTTTCCCCGCTTCGGTCGATTTCACTACCGACCTGCACTCGATGGGGCAGTGGATTCAGGACGGCGAGCGCACCATATTCGAAACGGTGATTTCGGTGGTCGAAATGAACCACGAAGTACGCGTGCCGCACGACGATGCCAACCTCGACGGTCTCAATTTCTTGGCTGGTAAGCGCGTGGACGAGGTGAACAAGATGGCCGAACTCGGCACTATGCTGGCGCATGTCGATGGCGGTGTGCCAAATCTGAAAATAGAACTGCCTGCGCTGAACGAATACTATCTGGGCGAACTGCTCTATTTCTTCGAAAAAGCCTGTGGCATAAGCGGTTACATACTTGGTGTGAATCCGTTTGACCAACCGGGCGTGGAGGCGTACAAGAAAAATATGTTCGCCCTGCTCGACAAACCTGGCTACGAAGAAGCCTCGAAAGCCATCAAAGCAAAACTCTGAAAATAGTTAGAAGTGAGTAGTTAGTAGTGAGAAGTGATGCGGCGAAGCCGCAATTTCAAAATTTCAAATTTCAAATTTCAAATTTCAAATTTCAAATTGTCGGATTAGCCCAATAAACATAGAATTTTTGCGACAAGCGAGCGCAGAGTCAAACTTGTTTGGGCTATGCCGAGCGGAGCAAAAATCTTCGTAGAAAAACTTAGGAACAAAAATTGCGTCAGCAATTTTGAGAAACAACTAGAATTCACTTTTACACTTTCTCACTTTCACACTTTTTCACACTGATTAAATGAAAATTGCCATTGTAACAGCGCAGTACGAGGAGATTGAGCGACTCGTCGAACCACTTGAACACAAGGAGGTGGTGGAGGCGTGTGGGCGTGTGTTCTACACTTTCGACTATGCCGACCACGAGGTGGTGGCGGTTTTTTCGCACTGGGGCAAGGTGGCGGCGGCCGTTACTATGTCGCTTTTGCTGGAGCGATTTAAGCCCGATTTTGTGGTGTCGATAGGGTTGGGGAGCGCAGTCGTTCCCGAACTGAATATCGGCGATATTGTGGTGGCACAGCGGCTTTTTCAGCACGATATGGATATGCGACCGCTCTTCCGCCGTTACGAAATTCCGCTGTCGGGCGCAACCTCGTATGCCACGCAAGAACACGACCAGCGGTTGGCGGCAAACGCCGTGCATAACCTGTTGAAACAGTCGAAAGACCTGCGCTGGCAACTGCTTGGCTACGGCATTGCAGTGCCAAAATTGCACCTTGGCGACATCGCTTGTGGCGACCTGCTGATAACGGGTGCGGCGCGCAAAGCCGCCATCAATCGCAATTTGCCATCGGTGCTGTGTGCCGATATGGAGAGCGGCGCAATGGCGCAGGTGTGCGTCGATTTTGCCGTGCCGTTTGTCTTTGTGCGCGTCGTTTCCGATGTTGCCAACGAGACTGCCAACGATGCGCAAGCCGAACGCTTCAAAACCGATTTTTCGGCCAAATACAGTGTGGCCATTTTGCAGTCGATATTGTCGCTGCTCGCCACATAAGTATTTTTTACAAAGCGGGAAATTTATAGAACTTAACCAAATATCTAACCTAAAAAACACATTATGGAAATTAAAATGTTGATTTATGCCGTTTTGGCGGCATCGGTGTTGGCATTGGCGATGGCCTATCTGTTCTATCGCCAAATGCTGAAAAAAGACGAAGGCACCGATTTGATGAAAAAAATTGCGGCGCATGTGCGCCAAGGTGCCATGGCGTACCTCAAGCAGCAGTACAAAGTGGTGGCGATTGTGTTCGTTATTTTGGCAGTGCTGTTTGGCGTGATGGCACTGTGCGGTCTGCAAAATGGCTGGGTGTGGTTCGCCTTCCTTACGGGCGGTTTATTCTCGGGTTTGGCAGGATTCTTCGGTATGAAGACCGCCACTTACGCTTCGGCACGCACCGCCAACGCTGCTCGGCAGTCGCTCAATAGCGGCTTGCAAGTGGCTTTCCGCTCGGGCGCGGTGATGGGCTTGGTGGTTGTGGGCTTGGCACTGCTCGACATCTCGGTGTGGTTCTTGGTGCTCGACCATTTCATTCCAGCCGAAAATCACCTCATTATAATCACCACCACTATGCTGACCTTTGGCATGGGCGCATCGACGCAGGCGTTGTTTGCGCGCGTGGGCGGTGGCATCTACACCAAAGCCGCCGATGTCGGTGCCGATTTGGTGGGCAAAACCGAATACAACATTCCCGAAGACGATCCGCGCAATCCCGCTACCATTGCCGACAATGTAGGCGACAATGTGGGCGATGTGGCTGGCATGGGTGCCGACCTGTACGAATCGTATGCGGGCTCCATTTTGGCAACGATGGCACTCGGTGCATCGGCGTTTGCCACCTCGGCCGTCGAAGGAATGCAGTTGAAAGCCGTGCTTGCGCCGTCGCTCATTGCAGCGGTGGGCGTGCTGCTGTCGCTCATCGGCATCTTCATGGTGAAAACCAAAGAGGGCGCAGGCATGAAACAACTTTTGTCGGCATTGAGTCGCGGCACAAACACCGCCGCCGTGTTGATTGCAGTCGCCACATTTGGCATTTTTGCTTGGCTTTTCGGCACAGAAACTGCCCAATGGTGGCAGGTGTCGCTGTCGGTTGTGGTGGGACTGTTGGCGGGCGTCATCATCGGCAAATCGACCGAATACTACACCTCGCAGACCTACAAACCTACGCAAAAGGTGTCGGAAAGTTCGCAAACAGGCCCTGCCACGGTCATCATTTCGGGACTTGGACTCGGTATGCTTTCGACAGCGATTCCCGTTATCACAGTGGGCATAGCCATCGTTTTGGCCTATCTTTGCGCCAACGGATTTACGCTCGAATTTACTTCGCAGAGCCTCTCGCTCGGCCTGTACGGCATTGGCATTGCAGCGGTTGGTATGCTTTCGACGCTTGGCATTACGCTGGCCACCGACGCTTACGGCCCGATAGCCGACAACGCTGGCGGTAACGCCGAAATGAGCGGTCTTGACCCCGAAGTGCGCCAACGCACCGATGCGCTCGATGCGCTCGGCAACACCACGGCTGCCACAGGCAAAGGTTTTGCCATTGGTTCGGCCGCGCTCACGGCTTTGGCACTGCTCGCATCGTATGTCGAAGAGATAAAAATTGCGCTGGTGCGACTTGGCGAGGCTTTGCCAAATGGTATGGCTGCCGCCGAAGCATCGCTCATCGACTTTATGGAGGCCTACAATGTGCATTTGATGAACCCCATCGTGCTGGTGGGCATATTCATCGGTGCTATGATGGCGTTCCTATTCTGCGGTTTGACGATGAACGCCGTTGGTCGCGCTGCCCAAAAGATGGTCGAAGAGGTGCGCCGCCAATTCCACGAAATTGCTGGCATTCTCGAAGGTAAAGCCGATCCCGACTATGCGCGTTGCGTTGCCATTTCGACCAAAGGTGCGCAGCACGAGATGTTGTTGCCGTCGCTCTTGGCGATAATTGTGCCAGTGGTTACTGGTTTGGTTTTGGGCGTGGCTGGCGTTCTCGGCTTGCTGATTGGCGGTTTGAGTTGCGGCTTTGTGTTGGCTGTGTTCATGGCCAATGCTGGCGGCGCGTGGGACAATGCCAAAAAGCATGTCGAAGAGGGCAACTACGGCGGCAAAGGCAGCGAATGCCACAAAGCCACCGTCGTTGGCGACACCGTTGGCGACCCATTCAAAGACACGGCTGGTCCATCGCTCAACATTCTCATCAAACTGATGTCGATGGTAAGCATCGTCATGGCTGGCCTCACCGTAACTTGGCACCTGCTCTAATCTTTTCAGACCGATAACCAAACAAGAATCCCCGAACTTTCAGGGATTCTTTTGTTGTGCTATTTTGTGGCTTGAATTATTTTTGATTTATAGGTCATTTTTTTCGTGAAATTCTGTTTCCCTCACTTTTTTAGGGGGGGGCCTCGCGCGCGCGCATAATGCGCGTTTTTTATATATTGTACGCGCACGCGATCCGAGTTTTTCTAAATTTGTACTCGAACAAAAAAATTTTTCTCAAATCCTTAAAAACCTTGCGGTGTATAGGCAACCGATCATCGATTATGGAAAGAAATAGTTTGAAACTGCGATTTGTGTTCGAGCGTGAAACAAAAAATCACCTTCGATTTTATGAACAGGTGTTGGATCGTTGGGGAGTACCGACAATCGCCAACATCTATGTGAATAAACATGCCATAAGGACACTTGGCTATCGCGAAGGCGATGCGCTGGAAGTAACCATTGCTGCCGTCAAATAGCATGGCAGCGAATTTGGTATAAACAAATTGAATTTATAATGAAAAATCAAAACAAAAATTTTACAATCATGAAAAAAATTCTTATTTTAGCAGTCTGTGTAGTAGTGTGTTGTGGTTCGATTGTGGCTCAAAAACGCCCTTGCTACGCAATTGCCAAGGGCAAGGTGCCTGCGGCTGGTTCAACGCTATGCATCGTTGCATTAGATGGGGATTCACTATTGTCGCCAGAACGCCCACCACAAACAATGGAATTGTGTGATTTTGTCGCTATGGTTGTTGGCGCATGCAAGTCTAAAGGTTATAAGATAACGCGAGATATTACTCAAGCCAACTCTATAATCATCATTCAGCATGGAGTTGATAAAGATGCTGATGGGGAGTTTTTTAACTTTATACAGCTGTCGGCGTATACGAGTGGCGGAGGTGCCAATTTGGAAAATATGGCAGATTATGTGTTGTTTTGCGCTACATGGCGTGTCGAAGAACAATCTTCCATGTATATTCGACCCTTCTATAGTGTTTTCGATAGATTGTTACTGGGTGCTGCTATAGAAAAAGGCTTTTTCTTTACCAAGCCCAAAAAAATGCAGTGGAATGCTGAAGGCATGTTTATGGGAGTGAGCGACAAAACTATGAGGCGTCTAAGGAGGTATCAGAATAAGTTTGGTTTTCTGTGGTACTATAAATGAAATACAGTTGGTAAAAGAATCCGTTATGAAAAAAAAGTATCAGAAAAAATATCGCTCGTTCTGTTATGAATAGTGAAAAAGAGTAAAAACTCAAGACAACTTCGGAGGAATCTCTTTCGGAGTTGTCTTGAACTCTTTCCTCAAAAATTATTGATAACCATTTGAAAATCAGAGAGAATTATGGAATTGATAGACAGAGTAAAAAAAATTCTTGTAACGGCAGGTGTGTTGTCTAAAAGAGACGCAGGAAACACAACGCCTCGCTTGTCAAGCGTTGCAGACACAGGAATGGGTGATGCAGAATTTATATCAACAACGACCTATAATCATGGTTGTAGTAAGACAGAGAAGCAAAGAAACAGTAAACAAAACTTTCTCTTTCTCGTACCTTCTACTGCCGAGCAAGAACAACAACAACCAACCTCTGAACAAGCACAAGAGCCAACTGCCGAGCAAGAGCAACCTGCGCCCGAACAAACGCAGCAGCCTACTACCGAGCAGACTGCCACCGAACAAACAGCAGAACAACCTACTGCCGAGCAACAGCAGCAAACGGAGCAGAAACAGGAGCAGCCCACGCCAATAGGTGCAGAGCAGAAAAACAACGAGGCGGTATTTCAGCCCAAAACGAAAAAGGTTATTTTCCGCTACAAGACCCAAGACGGTCGGTCGTTGTCGCTACCGCTGACATCAGAGGGCGGCTTCTATGTGCGCCCCGATGGAACGGTCGATTGGGAACGCACACGCTTTGAACACCCAGTGTATTGGAAACCAATGGGCAAAGCCAAGTTGTTCGCTCCTTTCTATCACGACCATCTCGACCAAATGCTCGAAGCCGACTGTGTTACAGTGGCACGCCACAACGCCGACCTGCGTGCCGAGCAGCGGCGTGCCGAGCAGGAAGCCGCCGCAAAGGCACAGGCAGAGGCGCAAGCCAAGCAGCAGCAACAAGCCATAGCCGAACAGCAAGCGGCACAGCAGCCACGCTACCCAACGAAAAAGGACGGCACGCCCGACTTTGATAAGATGACCCCACAGCAGGAGTACGACTATCAAGTAGAAACTAACGGTGAAGAGTCGGCACAAAAGGTTGCGCAAGCCTATGTCAATCGCTACCAATCGGCTGTTGATAATATACAGGCGCAACTCGATAGCGGCAAAGGCACGAATAGCGTATCGGCTATGCAAGCCAAACTGAACGAAAACAAGGAGCGGCTCGAGGCGTGGCGTGCGTTTGTGAAAGAGCAGCAGCAAGAAACGCAGCCGCAAGCCGAACAGACGCAGCAAACCGAACAGACGCAACAAGCCCCACAAGCAAGACAACAACAAGAGCAACCGCAACAGCAAACTGAACAGACGCAGCAAACCGAACAGCAAGACGAGGAGGTAGGGTTAAGCGATGAAGACCTTTGGCATAAGATGGAGGAGCAGGCTCAAATCGTTACTGCGCCTGTTTCGTTTGGCGATGAAAAATCGCTTGCTAAACGAAACGCCGCTATGCAGGAGTATTTTCGGCTGCAAGAACTCTATTGGAACCGATTGGAAAACCAAAAGCAGCGCAGAGCAGAACAAAAATCTGCACCGCAAGCAGAGCCTGTGCAACAGCCGCAACCTACGCCAGCAGCGCAAGTAGAGCCTACTCCAGCCCCTGCGCCACAAGCCGATCCGAAAGCGATGAGCGAACGGTTCAAAAATCCGAGAGCACTGTTTTATGCATCGATGATGCGAAAATTGCGTAACGCTATACAGTGTGCCGATACAAGCACAAAACGCCAACAACTCGAAACAACACTCAAATGCAGAATGAAATGGTGGACCTCTTCGATTTACAACTCGATATGCGACCCAACACTCAGTGCTGAATATGCTTCCGTATTCAAAACATTGGAAACGGGAGAACTCACCGACGCAGAGCGACAATCGACAGAGATGCGTGCCGCAAATTTGAGAATGCTGCACCAACAAGAACAGGGCGAAATGTATAGATACGCCATGAACCTATTGCGCAAAGCCAAAGAGTTTTCCGAATTGGAACGCTTGGTAGCCGAAACCGTGATTGATACGGTAGAGAATCTCCGAAAAAAAAGATTGGAAATGCTTGTTATGCCGCGATTACAAAAGATCAAGGGCGTAAGCGATATAACCATCAATAGCGGCATCAGTGTCCGTCCGAGCGTACAAGGAGAACTGATGGAACTGATTCATGTGGTAGAGGCCACCGTAACCTCCGATGCCCAAGCAGATTTTCTTTATGCCATAGAAACGGCGGCAGATCTCATAACTCCAGACCGTTTTTCTATCTATGCTGACGAGTTAATAGCAAAAACGCACGACAACAGAGAAACATGGAGAAAAGTAAGGTTCGATCCGCAATTTACCGAACTGCGATATGGCATGGACGATGGAGTAACGGTGCGCTTCATGTTCGAGCGAGAAACCAAAAACACCCTGCGTTTCAAAGAATTAGTCGACGACGAGTTTGATATCCCGAAAATGAACACCATCTATGTGAATAAATCGCTGTTGAAAAAAATCGGCTACAGCCCACTCGATACGCTCTACATAACGCTACAACACAACGGTGATTTCACCGCAAAATAGGCTTTCGTTACCGCTTAATTCATAATTCTAAATTCTACATTGGCATTAACCCCCTCCGCTTCGCTCGTCCCCCTATCTTTTCGCTACGCTCCAAGCAGGGGGACAGGTTCGCACCCAACATTTTCTCGTTTTCTCCCCCTGCTGCGCAGCAGATAGGGGGAGTACCCACGCAAGTGGGGGTAGGGGTTTGGTTTAATTAAGAGTTAAGAATTTAGAATTATGAATTATCCGCGTTCCCAACCGCCTTAATTATTCAATTTTCGTCGGACGCACGCGGTGCGTCCCTACAATTTGAAATCTGAAATTTGAAATTTGAAATTGCGGCTCTGCCGCACCACCTCTCACCTCTTCATTTTTTTACACTTTTTCACATAAAAAAATGCGCATAGCGTTTGTTTGTTTCACAAAATAGTTGTAATTTTGCATTGTGGTATATTCCGCAGAGTAGATACATGAGAAACGCACCGCTATACACCCTATTCATATATGCACGCAAACGCTTGCTTGCGCTGGCCGTGGCGCTGTGTGTGGCTGTAGGCGCATGGGCGGAAGTGGACAAATGGGATACAAAGGTTGTGTCTTGGAGCAATGGTTCGGGAACGGTGGGTGATCCATATCTGATAGAAAGCGCCCAAAATTTGGCCTATTTGGCGGAGAGTGTAAATGCGGGAACCACTTATAGAGGTCAATATTTTAAATTGACAACGGATATTGATTGTGATGGCAACCCTTGGATTCCGATAGGGAATAGTGCGACCAACAGTTTTCGGGGAACATTTGACGGTGATAATCATTCCATATATGATGTAAAAATATCTTCTGGTACTTATTTGGGCTTATTTGGCAATACCAATGGTGCAACTATTAAAAACGTATATGTTGAAGCGGTGATTGCGTTGATTGCGTCATCGTCAACGGTATCGCCGTATGCTGGCGGCTTGGTGGCTTATGCCAATAATACGATTGTAGAAAACTGCCATACCATGGGGGATTTGTCGGTGAGGGTAACGACGCCATCGAATGGTATGCGTGTTTATGTGGGTGGTATGATAGGCTATGCTGTTAGCTGTAATGTGTCGTATTCGCATAACTATGCTCGTGTATTTTCACTTGACCAAATAGTGGCTATTACCAATTCCAGTAATACTGGATATACCTATGCTGGTGGTATTGCTGCGTATGCTCAAAACTCTACTTTCACTTATGTGAGCAATAGCGGCAAAATCCAATCGGTGTCGTTTACGCATGCGTTGAGTAAATCTAAAAAGACGAGTTATTTTTCGTATGCATACGCAGGTGGCATTGTGGGCGCAGGCTATGCTACATTGTCATCGAACCAAAATACATTTAATCAATGTTATAACAAGGGGAATGTACAGACTATTGCTCGTGCTGATAATTTGGATTATCCTAAATACGCTTGGACGTATGGTGGTGGCATTTGTGGTTGGGGCGGTACAACCAACAACTGTTATAATATGGGGCAGGTGAAGTCTTTGTCCATTTGGAGTCAATCATACTATAACAATTACAGCATTCCTGCCTGTGCGGCGGGTATGGGATGGGGTGTAAAGGCCACCAACTGTTATAATGCAGGTACATTGATTGTGCGTTGTCCGACGACAATGAAAGGTTACGATAATGGAACCAATGGTAATTGTACTTGTTGCGCAAATACTACTGAAGAAGACGAAGTGCTCGGACACGACGATGACTATTATAATGGAGAAACATATACTACTGAGTGGCGAACATACGCTTCAGCCGTTACTTACCCTATAAGTGGTGGTTTTGGTGTTGATAATAACAACCAAAATGACATTTCGTCGGCAACCAATTGTTATTACTTGGAAGGTTGTTGTACTCCGTCTAACACTAAAGGCACTGGTCGTGGAGCCACTACACTGCAGAATGCCGCTATGCCTGGCACACTAAATGGTTCGGTGTTCATTCAAGACACGGAGAACATCAACAAGTATTATCCCATTTTTGGAACATATAAACCTTACGCCACGACACTTGACTACATATCGGTGGATTCTACAAATGCCCTGTTGAATGGCGCATATAAATATGTCAATTCAGCGGACTCCGTAGGTTACGAGTTGCGTATGGATGGCGAAAAGGAATGGAATACATACCGTTTGTCGTTGAATGGCAATCCGGGCAGTTTGCCTGAAAAGGTAACGGGTTTGATTCGCGATAAGCAATACACCTATCGTATTTGGTTGGACGAGGGCGGTATGCGCCACTATGGCGATACATTAAAATTCCACACCACTTGTCCGCCGAACAATCCTGAGTTTCGTGATACCATTTGCATGGGTTCCACATATAACCTGCATGGGTTCAATGTAACGCCCATTTCCGCTGGTACAACTACGCATGTGCATAACCTGCAAACCATTTGGGGGTGCGATTCTATCGTAACGCTTTACCTAACGGCGATGCCTCAATACGAGATAGAGATAAGCCAAGAAATTCGCGACAAGCAGAGCCCCTACATTTACCCGATGCCAGCAGGCTACCGTTGGGAGCCGATTCCCGAAGAGTCCCGCACCTTTACCACATCGGGCGTGAAAACGCTGAATTTGAAAACAGTAAATGGTTGTGACTCTATCGTCAAACTCGATTTGACCATCACGCCTACTTACGATATTCTTGTAACGCAGAACAGTGCCTTGTGGGGCGATGTGTCGGTGAATAAGCCCTATTTCACTGCTGGGGAGCAGGCCACAATCATTGCCACTGCCAAACCATACTACCACTTTAAGCAGTGGGAGAAAGATGGTCAAATAGTGGCCACCACCGCCACACACACCATCTATGTTACAGCCAGCGGCACTTACACCGCCATTTTTGAGCCCGACGAGTTCAAGGTAACTACGGGTGTGAACGATGGCAACATGGGACGAATAGACCCAGCAGGCGAAAACAGCATGGCGTACAACAGCGACACGATGATAGTGGCCACTGCATACACAGGCTACGACTTTTTGGGCTGGAGCGATGGCTACCAAGGCGGCGAAAGACGCAAATACAGAGTAGAACCGCGCGACACTACTATCACAGCCCTCTTTGCTATACACAATTACAATGTAACTACGAGCGTGAACGATGACAACATGGGTAGCGTTACCGAGGGCGGCCGCAAGCCCTATAAATCGGACTTCGTGATAACTGCCACGCCAGCAGAAGGTTACGAGTTTGCAGGGTGGAGCAATGGTGTGAGCAAAGCCACCAATCCATACACATACACAGTGGAATCGCGCGACACAGCCATCATGGCGCGCTTCGTGGCGAAAAAGTTTTTGGTAACGACCGCCGTCGAAAAAATTGGTGATGTTACGCCGGGTGATGTTACGCCGGGCGGCTACATAGCCTACAACAGCGATACACTGATAGTGGCCACGCCACGCAAAGGCTATCAGTTCAAGGAGTGGAAAGATGGCTTCGGCTCGAACTCCAGTCGCCTCTATAAGGTGCTGCCCACCGATACGACACTCACGGCCGTGTTCGAGCCTGTGGAGGTGAGCATCAACACAACAACGGTGGGCAACGGTTCGGTGGGCGGTGCTGGCACCTATCACTATGGCGACAATGTAACCCTCACTACCACTGCGCCCACAGGCTACACATTCCAGCAGTGGCAAAACGGCAACCGCACCACGCCGCTGAACATTAAAATCAACTGGGTGGGCGACTCTACTTTCACTGCCACATTTGTGCCAGTGCAGTGCGAGGTGAATATCGTTCCCGACGACTACAACCACGGCTCGGTAACGCCAAGTTCGGGCAGTTACGCCTATGGCACAGGACTCGATTTGGAAGCCAAAGAGAACGACTGCTGCTACGACTGGTCAGGGTGGACCGACACAAAGGGCGGCAGTTACGCCAATCGCAACTATCACATTACGGTAAACAATCTTGATGGCCCAATCACCTACACCGCCAACTTCAAACCGAAATCGTTTACCGTAACCACTGCTGTGAAGGACGGCAACACTACGCTCGGCACAGTCGATGCTACCAAAACATACCTCTACGGCGACACCGCAATTGTAAAGGCCTATCCGAGCAGAGGCTATCGCTTCAAGCGGTGGAATGGCAGCGACAGCGACTACGAGAATCCGCGCAAGTTCGAGGTTACCCAAGCGATTACGCTCACTGCCGAATTCGAGCCGATAGATGTGACGCTCACCACCAAAGCCACCAACGGTACGGTAACGCCAAGCACAGGCAGCCACAAGTTTGGTGCCGCGATAAGCGTAACGGCATCGCCCGCCACAGGTTACAAATTTGTTGGTTGGGAGAATGGCGAGACGCGCCAAAACTTCACCTTTAATATAGGTGCAAACGACACCACGCTCGAAGTGGTGTTTGTGAAAGACAACTTCGACCTCACCGTGCGTGTGCAGGACGACAACAGCGACTATGGCACGGTGTCGCCAGCGGGGACAAATTCGTATGCTTACGAAACGCTTGTGCCAGTTTCGGTAACGCCAAACGACGGGTTCAAATTTCTGCGTTGGCAAGAGAATGGCAAGACAGCGACCAGTTTCGACTACACGATGGGCGCAGCGGCGCAGACCTTCACCGCACTGTTCGACACACTGAGTTACCGCATTGTGGTGCAGCCCGAAAGCACAAGCAAAGGCAGCACCTCGCCAGCGAGTGGCGACCACAAATACCGCACAGAATTTAAGATAAAGGCCGAGCCGGCAACAGGTTACGAGTTCGACCACTGGAGCAACCCTGCCTACACCGATGCCGAATTTGTTTACACCACGCCAGCGAAAACGGAAACGCTGATTGCCTATTTCCGCCCGATACAATATCATGTAACCACAACCTGCAACGACAAGCACGGCACGGTAACGCCGCCAAGCGGCAACTACGATTTTGCTTCGTTGCTTTCGATACAAGCCGATGCGCGGCCCGGCTACAAATTCCTGCGCTGGGAAAACGGTAGCACTACCAATCCGCTGACTTACAAGGTGGAAGCCAAAACCGACACCGTGTTCGAGGCTCTGTTCACACCGCTGAACTACAAGATAACCCTCACGCGCAACGACGAGGACATGGGTACAGTGGCTGGCGGCGGCACATTCCCATTCGATACGGAGGTTACCATCACCGCGCGTCCAAATTCGGGCTACAAGTTTGTGCGCTGGAGCGACGGCACGAGCGATGCCGATTCGGTGCGTAGGTTCGAGATAAATGTGCCGAGCGACACCACCATTCAAGCCATCTTTGCAAAAGCAAGTTTCAACATCACCACCGAGGTGAATGTGGCGGGGCGTGGCACAATAGCCCTAACCCCAAGCGGCGGCAAGTACCTCTATGGCGACGATGTGGAGATAAGCGCAACGCCTAACACTGGTTACAAGTTTACGGGTTTCACCTCTACTGGCTGGACAGGCACCGAACCCGACAATCCGTACACATACAATGTGAAGGCGCAGAACATCACGGTTACCGCCAACTTTGTTCCGCTGCAATACACCGTTTCCGCCACAGTGAACGATAAAGCCATGGGCGAGGTGTCGCCAACGAGCCGCACATGCGACTTTATGGGCAGTGTCGATTTCACGGTAACACCAAAAACTGGCTACTCGTTCGTAAACTGGGACGACCTGAACAGCAGCGAACTCACGCGCACATACACGCTCGAAACGGCTGGCAATGTTGCACTCAAAGCCAACTTTGCACCGAATACCTATCACATCACAGTAGAGTCGGCCGACGAAGACCAAGGCACAGTTACTGGCACAGGCGACGTGGTTTATAACACGGAAGTTACCATTACCGCCACGCCAAAAGAGGGCTACAAATTCTTAAAGTGGCAAGACGGCGATAAAAAAGCGGAGCGCACTATCAACAACTACCGCGGCACCACGCCCGACTCGGTGTTCATCGCCTACTTTACGCCGAACGGCTACAATGTGAACGCCGAAAAGACCGCAGGCAAAGGCACGGTTTCGCCAACAAAACAGAGCGGCACTTACAAAGGGTCGGTAACGGTAACCGCTACGCCAGCAAGAGGCTACCAAGTGCAGTCGTGGAATGGCGATGCGTCTGAAACCGAATTGACCTACACCTATAATATAGATGAACCGCGCGACACGGTGGTGCGTGTGGCCTTCGCACCGATTGAAGTGCCTGTTTATGCCATCTCGGCCAACGATGATTGGGGAACTGCTGCCGTTATAGGCGGCAACGACCACAAATTCGACGAAGAGGTCGAAATCGTAGCGACGGCCAAAAATGGTTACGAGTTTGTGGGCTGGGAAAATGTTTCGGGCGGTGCAAGCAAAAAATTCACTATCAGCAGCACAAAAGACACCACATTTACCGCCGTCTTCAAACGGAAGAGTTACCATGTAACCACGCAACCAGACCATTGGCAGCATGGGTCGGTTACGCCAGCCACTGGAAATTATGTGGTCGACACCATATTATATATAACCGCTGCGCCGAAAACAGGTTACGATTTTGCTGGTTGGCAGTATCAGCCAAGCGAAACTGGCACGACTATTCAGTACAAAGTGCTTCCGCTCGACCACGACACCACATTCCAAGCCAACTTCGAGCCGAAAGAGTTTACCGTTTCGACGGCTGTTGGCGAAGGGCTTGGCACTGTTTCGGCTGGCGGCAAGGTAAAATTTGGCAGTTCCATCACCGTTACTGCTACGCCCGAAACTGGTAAGTCGTTCAGAGAGTGGCGGCTGGGCAACAAAGTGGTGTCGAGCGAGGCAACATTTACCTACACACTCGACACAGCGAACAATATAACGCTCACGGCCTGCTTTGCCGATCAAGTTTATCGCATATATGCCTATGCTGCCGATGGCAACGGCACAGTGAGTGGCAGCGGCAACTACGAGTACGATACAAAGATACCGCTCGAAGCCAAAGCCAACTGGGGCTACGAGTTCGACAAGTGGACCGATGGCGCAACAGATGGTTACTACCGCATATACACGGTTACAGGCGAGGCCAACATCTCTGCCACATTCAAAAAGAAGAAATTCAAAGTAACCGTTCGTTCCGAAAGCACGAGCAAAGGCGAGCCAACGCAAATACTCACTAACGCAGAATACGAGTACCAATCGACCATCGCCTTGGGCGTTACGCCAGCGTCGGGTTACGAGTGGAGTCATTGGGCCGACAAGAGCGGCAACAAACTGAATGTAACGGAGAACTTTACGCTCGATGTGCGGAGCGATACCATAGTAACCGCCTACTTCAAACCAAAAACATTCCATGTAATCACCACAAGCAACGATGAGAACATGGGTACTGTAACGCCAGCCACAGGCGATTACGAATTTGGCACACCGCTGACTGCGAAACCCATTGCCAAGTTGGGTTACAAATTCCTCTATTGGAACGACGACCCGACGCTGACCGAACAAACATTCACCTACCCAGTGGCGGCGGTGGACAACTACACCATCAAGGCGGTGTTTGGCAAGGAAAGTTACGGCGTGAAACCGCAAAACGATGGGCACGGCACAACTACGCCATCGGTTTATACCAAGTACGAGTACCAATCGACGGTGAAAATCTATGCCACGCCAGCCGAAGGCTACACCTTCGACCATTGGAACACGGAAGAGACTACCGACACCGTATATTATTTTGTAGAGCCGCGCGACAGCACCTACAAAGCCTACTTCCGCCCACTGACTTACACGATAACCACAAAAGTGGACGACAAAGATCGCGGCGAAGTGACGAAATTCACTGAAAAACAGACTTTCGACACCGATGTTACTATTACCGCCACGCCGAAAGAGGGCTATGTGTTCGACCACTGGAACGACGACACATCGCTCGATGAACCTTCGTTCACTTACAATGTGGCGGCAAGAGATACAGTTATTGTGGCGCATTTCCGTCCCGATAAGTTTACGGTGAAGACAGTTGGTAAAGATGGTCTTGGCACAGTTTCGGGCGCAGGCACTTATGACTTTGGCACAACCATTTCGATGCAAGCCGATGGCATTGCTGGCTACGAGTTCTCCTATTGGGAAGACCGCGCCACATCGGACAACCCGCGCGAATACAAAGTGTTGGCTCATCGTCCCGACACCACATTCACCGCTGTGTTTGCTCCGATAAATTACAAAATTTCTGTGGCGGTGATCGACACTTGCAATGGGCGCGGCTCGGTTAGTGGCACTGCTACCAAGGCATTTGGCTCTACAGTAACGGTTACAGCCACGCCGAAAGATGGCTACCACTTTGTGAAATGGCACGATGGCGATACCGACAATCCGCGTGAGTATAGGATTGAAGATGCGTGCGACACCACACTGCGTGCCATATTCATGCCCGAGGAGTACACCATCTCTGTAGCTACCGAATCGAGCGTAAAAGGCACGGTGAGTGGCGGCGGCAAAGCCCTCTATGGTCGCACCACGCCCGAGGTGAAAGTAACCGCCACGCCAGAAGAGGGCTATCTGTTCGACCACTGGAGCGACGGCAGCAAAGATAGAGAACACACCGTTACGCCATACAAATGGCTGAAAGATACTACCCTGACGGCCTACTTCACAACCGCTTCATATCAGGTTTTCGCGCAGGTGAAAGGCACTGGCGGTAGTGTAGAGCCACTTGTGCAGCAGTGCAACTATTTAGGTAGTGTGCAGATAACCGCCACATCATCGCGTGGCTACCGTGTGAAGGCGTGGAACGGCACCGAATCGACCGCCGAAAGTTATAAGCACACGCTGCTGTTGCCCCAAGACGAGACTGTATGGGTAGAGTTCGAGCCGATAGATGTGTATGTTTATGCCGAGTTCGACAAAAACATGGGCGCAACAACCGTAACGCTCGAAGGCGAAACCACGGCGCACAACGACTATAAGTTTGGCGACAGAGTTACCATCACCGCCACACCGAAGTCGGGGTATAAATTCGACTATTGGGCGGACGAATTTGGCACAAAACTTTCGGGCGGTGCAGAAAAATCGTTCAAAATTACCAGCATAGACGACGACACCATATTTACCGCTGTATTCTCGGCCGAAACATATCGTGTAAACATCACCTCGAACAACGGCACATACGGCACTATCGAGCCAGAATCGAAAGACTATGCGTTTGGCGATAAAATCAACATTGTGGCAGAAGCCAAAACTGGTTACGAAATTGTGGGCTGGGAGAAACAGCCAAGCCGTGGCACACAAGACAGATTTACCTACACCGTGGAGGCTGTCGATGACACCCTATTCCAAGTAAACTTTGCGCCGCGCAAGTTCGAAATAACCACCACTACCGATGGTCTTGGCACAGTAACGGCAGGCGGCGAAAAAGAGTACAACACCACATTCAAGATAGAACCCACGCCTAACGCTGGTTACAAGTTCAAGTATTGGGAGATAACCGTTGGCGGCAGCATCAGCACCAGCACCGACAATCCGCTCTACTACCAAGTTCCAGCCAACAACGCCACCGTCAAAGCCTACTTCGAGCAGCGCGACTACACGGTAACTGTAACGCCCAATAGCACCGACATGGGCAGCGTAACAGGCAGCGGCAAATACACCTACGGCAATACCGCTCTGGTAACCGCCACGGCGAAAGCGGGTTACCAATTCTCGCACTGGAGCGATGGCGATGGGTCGGGGACAACGCGCAGTTGGACGGTGAAAAACGACACGACCTTCCAAGCCGTGTTTGTAGAAAACGAGTACGAACTCACCATTCAGTCGAGCGACAAGAACAAAGGCTCTGTCGATCCAGAACTTCTTAACGATCCGCGCAAATATAAGGAGTCGATTTCGTTCAAGGCTGTACCTGCAACTGGCTACCAACTGGAGCGTTGGAGCGACGGCAACACCGAGGTCAATCGCTCGCACACGATGGAGGCAAAGAGTGCTTCGTACACCGCCTACTTTGTAGCGAAACGATACCCTGTAACCATAACGACGAACTACGACTATATGGGTAGCACCACGCCAGCATCGGGCGAATACCCATACGACACCACGCTCACTATCAAAGCCACGGCCAATCCAGGCTACAAGTTCGTAGGCTGGGAAGATGGCGAAACCAGCAGCCAACGCGACTACAAGGTAACAGATGTGGCCAAAACATTCCGTGCGCTGTTCGAAAAAGATAGTTACACACTCTACACCGTGGCCAAAGATGGTCTTGGCACAGTAACGCCTGCCACTGGTTTGAAACACGAATATCAGACGCGGGTGGAGATTACAGCCACGCCAAATGCTGGCTACCACTTTGTGCGTTGGCAAAATGGTGAAACGGCCAATCCTACTTTCTACGATGTGTTGGCGAAAGATTCGACCTACACCGCCTATTTCGAGCCGAATCTCTACAAGATAAGCACCCAAGTCGCTTGTAGCAGCAGTAGCAGTAGCGATTGTGGCACTGTAACCGCATTCGACGAGGATCAGCCCTACGGTTCAAAGGTAAAAATTACTGCCACGGCAAAAGAGGGCTATGTGTTCGACCACTGGAACGACGATGCGACGCAGACCAAGAACCCCATCGAATACACAGTGCAGATAAAGGACGACACCACCTTTGTGGCGCACTTCCGTCCGCTGCAATACTACATCACCATCGAGGCACGCACAGGCGGCACGGTAACGCCAGCATCGGGCTACTACGATTACGGCACGCCGCTTACAATCAAGGCATCGCCCAGCGATGGCTATACTTGGAACAAGTGGACCGACGGCGAAGAGCAGTTCGAACGCCGTTACACCGTTGAGGCGCACTCGATGACCTTCACCGCCTCCTTTACACCGATAAAATACACGGTAGCGGGCGCAGTAGTGGCTGGTCAAACCGACCGCGGCAGCGTAAATCCAGACTTCCAGCGAGCCGACTTTGGTACAACTGTTACTGTAAACGCCATGCCAGAAACAGGCTATGCGTTCGATGTTTGGCACGATGGTTGGGACAGAAATCCGTATGTTTACAAGATAGAAACAGCGAAAGACACCGTGCTGCGTGCCAAGTTCAAACCGTTGCAGTACAAGGTAACGACAGGCGTCGCTTCGGGCGTGGGCAAGGTAGAAACAACGCCAACCACAACCAACGGCAAATACGATTTCAACTCCACAGTTGTACTCGAAGCCAAGCCCGAGGCAGGCTACAAATTTGTCGGCTGGAGCAATGGCGAAGGTGAAAATGTGAATCCATACACATACATCGTAGATGCGCGCGACACCACTATCAAAGCGAACTTCGAGCCGATAGGCTACACCATAACGGCAGCGGTGAACGACGGTCTTATGGGCGAGGTTACGCCACGCGACACCGTGGTTAAATACAAACAGTCGGCCAACTTGGTGGCAAAAGCCAACGACGGCTACCACTTTGTAGAGTGGGACGACACGAAGAGCACCAACCCGAAGCGCACCTACTGGGTGGACACGCCGAGCGACATTACACTGCGTGCCATCTTTGCGGCAAACGAATACCAACTCACCGCCAGACCTGAATGGTCCTCGCAAGGCACGGTTACTGGCGGCGGCACGGTAACATTCAACCAAGATGTAACCGTAGCGGTAACTGCCAACGAGGGTTACACATTCTCGCACTGGAGCGACAACACCAGCCAAACGCCATACACCTACAAATATACCACCGTTGGCAATTCGGAGATAATCGCCTACTTTACCGCCAATCAGTACAACATCACAACCAAAGTGTTGGGTGGCAAAGGCTCAATTTCGCCCGATCAGGCGCAAGGCACTTATGGCGAAAGCACCAAATTCACAGCCGTACCTGCGCGTGGTTATCAGGTGAAAGAATGGAGCAATGGTTCCAGCGAGATAGAAAACAACTTCCGACTCAATATGCCGCGCGACACCATTGTTACTATCGAGTTCGAGCCGATTACCATCAATGTCAATGTGTCGGAGAACTACGACTACATGGGCAGCGCATCGGTTAAGGGCGGCAACGAACACAAGTTCGATTCGGCGGTAACCATCATCGCCACGCCAACGACGGGCTACAAGTTGCTGCGCTGGATGGACAATAACGGTACGCAGGTTGGCACGACTTTAGAAAAGACCTTCACCATCAATAGCGTACGCGACACCACATTCCAAGCCATTTTTGCGCCGATTTCGTGCAGCGTTATCACTGGTTCGGGAGGCAATGGCACAGTAACGCCGCCGTCGAAGTCGTATCCCTACGACACCACATTCATGGTGCAAGCCACGCCAAACGAAGGCTACCAGTTCGACCGCTGGCGCGACCAGCCGTCGGTTACAGACGATTACATCAACTACACCGTCAAAAATCTGGACGGTGACACCACCTTCTTCGCCTACTTCAAGCCGAAGCAGTACTACATGGCGGCTGTGGCCAATGGCGGTCTTGGCACGATAACGATGACCGATGCCAACGGCATTGTAGGCGACGGCATGAAAGACTACAAATCGACCGTATCTCTTTCGGTAGTGCCAACTGCTGGCTACAAAGTAACGGAATGGCGCAACGCAGCAGGTGCAGTGGTGGCTGGTGCTGTTACCTCGTTCACCTACCAAGTGCCGCTCGATGGAACTACACTGACTGCCTATTTTAGCAAAGAGACCTACCACATTACCGTTACAACAGACAATCCGTCGGCTGCCGAAAGTTTTACAGGCGAGGGCGACTACGAATATGGTGCGACACCTACCGTTTCGGTTACTGCCAAGCATGGCTGGATATTTAAGCAGTGGGATTACGATGCCACGAAAACGCAAACACACCAATACACGGTGAAAGGCTCTGCCATTATCAAAGCCATATTCGAGAAAGATAAATTCCGTGTAACAGGAACGAGCAACAGTTACACCATGGGCGATGTTTCGCCACGCGACTTGAGTTACGAATATCAATCGACAGCGACACTGACGGCTATTCCTGTGCTTGGCTATCGGTTTGTAGAGTGGCAAGATGCGAATGGGAATAGCCTTGGCAACAAAAACCCATACGAATACTATGTCGAAGATGCTGCTTCGTTCAAAGCCATATTTGCAGAGGAGAATTATCTGGTGAATACAGGTGTGAACGATGCCTCACTTGGTTCGGTAACGCCAACGTCTAATTCGTACCCATTCAATAAGATTATAAGTGTCAAGGCCGAAGCGAGATCGAAAGGCTACGAGTTTAAGTATTGGATGAACCAAGACAGCGTGAAGAATGGCACCGACAACCCGCGCAGTTACACCGTGCGTGCGGTGAAAGATACCACGTTCATCGCCTACTTTGGCCCAGCCAACTTCAAAGTGGAGGTTGCCTCGGACGACTATAGCATGGGTAGTGCAACCATTTTGCCAGCCTCGGCCGACAAACGCTATCCCTATTTGAGCAAAGTTACCGTTACGGCTAAACCAAGCGAAGGCTACAAGTTTGTCCGTTGGAGCGACAATAGCACCGATGCTACACACGACTACTATGTCGATGCGGCCGATGTGGTTCTCACCGCCTACTTCGAGAAAGATAATTTCCAAGTGCGCACCGCTGTGAACGACATCTACATGGGCGTTGTCAATCCGTCGGGTACTAATCTCTATTCGTTCCAAGATACGCTGCTGCTTACCCCAACACCTATCGACTCTGGCTACAAGTTTGCGCGCTGGAGCGACGACAATAGGCAAAATCCGCGTAAGTACATAGTGCAAGCCAAGGCAGACACGCTGTTTACGGCCATTTTCGAAAAGCGTAAATTTAGTGTAGAAGGTCTATCGGACGACGGTTCTATGGGTTCGGTTACCCTAACGCCCGAAGGCGATGGCAGCGGCGAATACGAATATCTGAGTAGTGTAGTGCTGCGCGCTGTGCCAGAACCAGGCTACGAGTTCGACGAACGCTGGAAAGGCAGCAACACCAAAAAGGATTTTGTCGAATACATAGTGCAGGCAAAAGACACCTCGTTCACGGCGTTCTTCCGCCCAAAAGACTACAAAGTAACCATCGCAACCAACGACGACAAGATGGGTTATGTAGAGCCAGGTAACAACTATTACACATTTGGCACGAATCAAGATTTTGTAGCGACATGCAACTCTGGCTATCAGTTCTCGCATTGGGAGAATAATCATGGTGTGCGTGTAGGGTCCAATGCCAAACTCACATGGAATGTGAAATCGCAAGATACCATACTCATTGCCGTATTCAAACCCGATAAGTACACAGTCAAAACCGTCAGCGCACAGCCCAACTGGGGTTCTACATCGCCTTCAATTAAGCAGTACGACTATTTGGATTTGGCTACAATCAAAGCCGTGCCAAAGCATGGTTACTACTTTGTAGGTTGGGACGACGGTGGCAATGGCAGCACCGATACCGTGCGCGAAGTGAGTGTAGAGGCCAACATTACCTACACTGCCAAATTTGCTCGCGAGAGTTACACCGTTACCACAGGCACTAACAACGGCTTGTGGGGCAGCATGACACCAGCGACGGATTCGTATCTCTACGACAGCATCATTACGCTGGTGGCCAAGCCTGTGCATAGCGGCTATGTGTTCGACCATTGGAGCGATGGCGATGGCAGTCGCGAAAACCGCATTTTCAAAGTAACAGACGACACCACCATCACAGCCATATTTGCCAAGAATAAATTCTGGGTGAATGTAAGTTCCGAAAACGCCAGCAAAGGCACGATAGAACTGCCCAATCCAGCCAGCGCACAGTACGAATACTACACCCCAGTGAAATTCAAGGCAGTGCCAGAGTCTGGTTACGAGTTCGACTATTGGAGCGACGATCCTAATCAAAAGAGTGCCGAGCGCACCTACATTGTCGATACTGCCAATGTGAACATTGTGGCGCACTTCAAGAAGGCTCAATTCAGAGTGTATGGCAAATCAGACGACAGTTCGATCGGAAAAGTCGTTCCGCAAGTGGGCTACTACGCATTCGATAGCACTATTCATTTGGTGGCTCAACCTGCCACAGGCTACAAAATTGACCATTGGGAGAACAAACATGGCGTTCGTGTGGCGGCCGCAATCGATAGTTTGGAATATACCGTTGAAGCCGTAAAGGATACCACATTCTTTGCCTTCTTTGTGAAAGACAAATACATGGTGCGTGTGCGCACAAACGATGCTAATTATGGTACGGTAACGCCGAAAACTGATCAGCAATACGAGTACCAAAGCACGGTAACGATGAAGGCGATGCCAAACAAAGGTTATCAGTTTGTGCAATGGAAAGATGGGCACAAGGGCGACAGCATACGCACCTACATAGTAGAGGCCAAGGACGATACCACTTTCACCGCTATATTCGAGCCGATTATCTACACGCTTACCGCTTCGGCCTACGAGGGCAAAGGCACGCTCTCGCCCTCGAGCGGTTCGGTGGCATACGATTCTGCCGTTTGGGTAACGGCTACGCCTAACGATGGTTATACATTCGACCATTGGCACGACGGTTTCACTGGCGTAAATCCGCGCAAATTCACAATCGCAGGCGATACGGCACTGGTGGCCTACTTCAAGCCGAAGACATATTTGGTAACCATAGAGTCGGAAGATACCGAAAAAGGTACGGTCGATAAAGGCACAAGCCACTACGACTACAACACATATATCACCGTAACTGTAACGCCCAAGACGGGCTACACATTCAACGGCTGGAGCGATGGCAACCGCGACAATCCGCGCCAGATTTATGTGCCTGCCAACGACGATTCGCATTACCGCGCCACTTTCGTTGCCAACAAGCATACCATCACGGCGTTGCCAGCCGACAACACGATGGGCACTGTGTCGCCACAAAGCAAGGAGGTCGAGTTTGGCTCAACGACCACATTGATTGCTACGGCAAACGCTGGCTATCTGTTTGACCACTGGTCGAACAACAGTTTCTCCGATACGCTGCTCTTCAAACTCGACAAAGACCGCGACACCATACTCTACGCCCATTTCAAAAAGAACTCCTACGAAGTAACGGTCGTGGCAAACGAGGGCAAGCGCGGCAAGACAACGGGCAGCGGCTCGTACGAATATCTGTCGAAACAGTGGATTTCGGCCACCGCCGAGGCGGGCTACCACTTCGAAAAGTGGCACGATGGCAACAACGACAATCCGCGCGAAATCACGCTGAGCAAGCCAGAGAATGTAACCTACACCGCCATTTTCTTGCCTAACCAGTACAAGGTGAAGGCAGAGTCGGCCGACCCGCTCAAAGGCAGTGTGTCGGGGTCGGGCAGTTTCAACTACGATTCGACCATCTATGTGGTGGCGAAACCGAAGACTGGCTACGAACTTGCCTATTGGGCAGATAAGTCGGGCAAGGTGCTGTCGTCCGAAGTGAATTTTGAATACAGAGTCGAGATAAAAGAGCCCGACACCACCTTTGTGGCGCACTTCCGCCCGCTGAAATACCAAGTGAACATTCGTCCGAACAACGACACTTGGGGCACGCTGACACCAAATTCCGACAAGTACGACTTTGGTACGGTTCTCACTTTGGATACAGTGAAAACGGCCTACGGCTACCACTGGGCAGGCTGGGAAGATGGCACTTTTGGGCCTTCGCGCACCTACGAGGTACAGGCCAAAGACGAAACCACCTTTGTGGGCGTGTTTGCACCCAATCCGCACTATGTTACCATCGACTACGACAGCGACCAAGGCGATGTCTATTACCGTGCTACCGATGGCACCGAAAAACGCCCAGCCAGCGGCTACTACAACTTTGGCGAAACGCACAACTTTGTGGCGGTGCCGAAGATTGGCTACGCTGTCGAAAAGTGGAGCAACAAGACCAACAGCAACGCCGAAATGTCGTTCCTGATGTCGCTCGACAAGGACACCGCGTTTGCCGTAACCTTTGTGGCGAAACGCTATCCTGTGCATATCGAGGTGAACGACCCGACGATGGGCGATGTAACGCCAGCCGTGGGCGACTACGAATGGCCGTTCGATTCGGTAGCGAAAATAAAAGCCACCGCCAAACCGGGTTACGAACACTATGGCTGGGAGGGGCTCACCACCACCGCCAACCCGCTGTCCTACAAGGTTACGAACACCGACACCACCTTCACGGCACTGTTCCGCAAGCAGACCTATCTGATAACAGTGCAGGTGGACGATGCGAAGCACGGCTCGGCATACACTTCGGGCAACTACGCCTACAACTCGACGCCGTCGTTCAATGTAACCGCAAATGATGGCTACCAATTCGACCACTGGCAGGACGAACTTGGCAACACCATAAACGATTTGCCATTGACAGTTACTGTATCCGAACCGAAAACCTACACCGCCATATTCAAAGCCAGAAATGTAACGGTACGAGGCGAAGCGTCGGCAGGATTAGGAACATTCACTGGCACAGGACAAAAGGAGTTTGGCACAGAATTTACCATCGAGGCAGTGCCTGACTATGGCTATGAGTTCGAGATGTGGGACAACAACTCGCGTGTGGCGCAGCGTTCGGTTACGCTCTCGGCACCCTATGTGGCCGACACCGCCTTCCGTGCCAAGTTCAGGCGCGCCAACTTTACCATCACAGCCAAGGCCAATCCCGAAGGCACAGGCACTTTTGTTGGCACAGGCACCTACGCCTACGAAACCGACACGGCAGTTACAGCCACAGCGGTACACGGCTGGGAGTTCGACGGTTGGGAAGATGGCACTAGCGATGCGCGTCACACAATCACGGTAACCGAAAACAGAGAGTTGGTGGCCAAGTTCAACCGCGCCCAATTTACGCTCTCGGGAGAAGTTTACAACGAAGAGACAGGCAATCTCGACCCGGGCATCGGCAGCATTGTGGGCTTGGGCAGTTACGACTACGAAATGTCGATAGATATAGAGGCCGTTCCTATCAAGGGCTACGAGTTCGCAGGCTGGACAGACTCCTACACTTCTACCCCGACGCGCACCATAAAACTGACCGACAACACGACGGTTGGCGTTAAGTTCCGCCGCCAGACAATGAAAGTGAGCGTAACCTACGACGGCACACAAGGGCGCGTAACAGGTGCAGGCGCATACAAATATCAGGAACTTGTTACGCTGAAAGCCGACACCATTTTTGGTTACGACTTTGCCTACTGGGAACTCGAAAATGGCACGCAGCAGACTGGCGACACCTACTCATTCTACATCGAATCGGCGCGCGACATTAGAGCCGTGTTCCAAAAACATAAGTTCGAGGTGAAAGTCGATTGGAAAGAACCAACCTACGGCACGGTCGATGGCGCAGGCGAATACCCATACCTCACCACAGCCACCATCATTGCCACGGCACAAACTGGTTATGTATTCTCGCGCTGGAGCGACGATGCACCGTATGGCTCGACGCGTACCTACATTGTACGCAAAGACTCGACCTTTACCGCCATATTCGACAAGGCAGATAGGTATGTCAAACTTGCGTCGAACACCGCAATGGGAACGACCCAAGGCACTGGCGTTTACAAATACCTCGACCTTGTGAAGATAGAGGCATTGCCGAACTACGGCTACGAATTCTCGCACTGGAGCAACTACGCCGATGGTGTGGATACGGTAAGCAAAGAGCAAAATTACACATTCAACATCGAGAAAGACCTCTCGCTCTACGCCATATTCAAGATTAAGCAGTTCACAGTCACAGTGCAGACTGCCGACGGCGATTTGAGCGGCTATGTGCAGGAAAAAGACAACGCCACCAACAAGGGTAGTCGGATTGAGATTAAGGTCGATTACGGCAAGACGATTACAGTTACCGCAGGTGCCAACTACGGCTACGAATTCTCGCACTGGCAGGACAATGTGGGCGGCTCGGAGCGCACAATAATCGTAGAGGGCGATTCGACACTCACTGCCACCTTCAAAAAGAAGAAGATGACCATTCAGGTGCAGTCGAACGCCACAATGGCCAACGAGGTGCTCTGCAACGGCAAACGCGGCGGCGGCGAATATGACTACCTCACCGATATTACACTCACGGCCACGCCGAACACAGGCTATGTGTTTGTCGGCTGGGTGGACAAAGCCACCAACGACACACTCTACCGCTCGTCGCCTTACAACTTCCAACTCGAGAAAAACATGACCATCGAGGCGGCGTTTGCGAAGGATAAGTTCACCATCACGCTTGTGTCGGACGACGAGAGCATGGGCAAAGTGAAAGGTGGCGGCGTTTACGAATTTGGCTCGCGCATTCAGATAGAGGCGTTGCCAGAATATGGCTACGAGTTCGACCATTGGCACGACAACCAAGGCGGCTATCAACGCACGATAACCGTTGTAGGCGATGCCACATATCGCGCCTATTTCCACCACAAGCAGATGAGCGTAACGGTTTACTCCGATGGCAATGGCACAGTTTCGCCTACCAAGACGACACTGCCATACAAAGATCCAGTGAGGATTACCGCCACCGCCAACTACGGTTACGATTTCGACTACTGGGAGCCAGACGGTTCGACCGACGAAATACACAACTTCACGCTCGAGCGCGACACGGTATTTACGGCACACTTCAAAAAGCATGAGTGGAACATCGATACAGAGTGCATTCCTTCGGACAAAGGAACGATAGAGATAGAGGGCGGCTCGCCACAACCGCATTTGAACAAAGTGAAACTGACGCCCAAGCCCATCTACGGCTACGAATTTTTGCAGTGGAGCGATGGTCTGCGCGACGACCCGCGTGAGTTCGTACTTGTGCGCGACACCAACTTTAAGGCACAGTTCCAACCGCGCAAATTCCGTGTGAATGTGGTGGCGAAAGAGGATTTCATGGGCATCACCTCGGGCAGCGGCCGCTACGACTACAACACCACCGCCGACATTGGCTACACCGCCAACTACGGCTACGACTTTGTGGCGTGGCTCGATGGCAGCGGCGACACCATTACAAAGACACCGGGGACGCTTACCGTCAGCGTGCGGAGCGACGACGCCACCTTCACCGCGGTATTCAAACCGCACGAGTATCGTATGCAGGGTAAGGTTGCTACAGGGCAAGATACTTGGGGCAGCATAGCACCTATCGACACCATGGTGCAGTACAACTATGCGTTCAACTACCGCGCCACCGCCAACTACGGCTACGAGTTCGACGGCTGGACCGATGGCGACGCTTCGCCTGCCACACGCACAGTTACCACCACGCAAGATTCGATATTCACGGTCAAATTCCGCAAAAAGCAGTTCCTCATCTCCCTCTCGACCAACGAGCAGAATTGGGGCACGCTCACAGGGGGTGGCTACAACGAATATCTCTCCGAAAATGAGATAAAGGCCGAACCGCGCTACGGCTATGTATTCGAAAAATGGCTCGATGGCAAGGCGGGTACGGTGGTCAATTCCGACGACAGCATCAGCAATCCGCGGCAGATTATACTCGAGAGCGACACGACATTCAAAGCCATATTCCGCAAAGATACCTTCGAGATAACCACCAAAGCCGACCAAAACTACATGGGTACAGTTAGTGGTGGCGGTCGCTACGCCTACGGTAGTTCCATCTCGCTCACGGCCACGGCCAATTACGGCTATAAGTTCGTGCGCTGGGACGACAATGTAACCACATTTAGCCGCAGCGAAACGGTAAATGCCAACAAGACCTACACCGCCGTGTTCGCCCCCAAAGCAATGTGGGTTGATGTGGCTGCTCAAGAGTCGCACATGGGCATTGTCGAAGGCAAAGGCTCGTACGACTACGGCACGGAGCAAACTATTAAAGCCACTGCCAACTACGGCTACGAATTTGTGGGCTGGCGCGATGGCAAAAATGCCGACATCGTTTCTGCCGACGAACTGCTAAATCCGCGCAAATTCACCATTACGCGCGACACGATGTTCACAGCACTCTTCAAACCGAAAGTGTGGAAACTGACTGCCGTCGTCGAATCGAACGACCCGAAACATCAAGCCAACGACATGGGTATCGTTCGCCTGCTGCTCCCAACGCCTATCGACACACTCACAGGTGTGCATGAGCATAAATTCGAGGCCGAGCACCGCACCGAAGTGCAGATAGAGGCAGTGCCATACACTGGCTACGACTTTGTGAAGTGGAAAGAGGATAATCTGCAAGGAGCATCGCGCAAGTTCTACCTTACGGACAACACCACCTACACCGCCATATTCAAACCACACGCCTACACCGTCGATGCGCGCACAAACGACGCCAGCATGGGCACAGTATCGGGCGGCGGTCAGTACAACTACCTCGAAACGGCGCACCTCACAGCCGAGCCGAAACTGCACTACCATCTGGTGCGCTGGAGCCACGGGCTGCACAACGAACTCAATGTCGATACGCTGGTCAAGAGCAACATCTCGCTGCAAGCCATCTTTGCTATCGATACATTCGAAATCAAGGTCGAAGTGGCTGACGACACCAAAGCGCGTGTAGTGCGTGGGCCAGGCGAGTACGCCTACGGTTCGGTAGTTACCATCGAGGCCGAGTCGCTCGACAAAGATGCCTACCACTTTGTGCAGTGGAACGACGGCAATACCGAAAATCCACGCCGTGTGCCTGTAACCGCCAACAAGACCTACACCGCCGAATTTGCGCGCATGTACAACATTTCGGTACAGCCCTACAACAGCCAACACGGTAGCGCAAGCGGTTCGGGCTGGTTTGCCGAAAACCACGAAAAAGTGATTCAGGCCTACCCGAAATCGGGCTACTGCTTCTATCAGTGGTGGGAGGGCGATGCCAACTATGTGAACCCAACCGAAGGACAAGACAATCCACGTACGATAACGGTAGAGCGCGACACCACCTATAAGGCTGTGTTTGTGCCGATGCCCGAACTCTCGATTCTGCCCACACCGACATCGCTCACCATCTGCGAAGGCGACACCATTCGGCTCGAAAATGTGCTGCACAAGTCGAACTACTGGACCAAATGGACGGGCGCAAACATTGTCGATGGTAAAGACTCCGAATCGGTGATGTATGCCACACCAACCGACTCCACCGACTATGTGGTTGTGGTAGGCAACGAGGCGAAAGGCTGCACACTCACCGAAACCATTCATGTGAATGTGGTGAAGAAACCCACGCCATCGATAACAGCACCTACGGTTGTCTGCGAGGGCGACAGCATCGACCTGATAGCCCGCGGCGGCTACAAATATCAGTGGAACACGGGCGAAGAGACGCAGTTTATTCGTGCAGCACTCGACCGCGACAGCACCTTCTGGGTTGTGGCGTGGAACTTGTTTGGCTGCCAAGGCGATACCGTGCGCCACACGATTACGGTGAATCCGCTGCCCGAAACAGCCACCGAAGCCGACCGCGACACGCTCTGCGTAGGCGATTCGACCACGATTCGTTGCAATGTGCAGCCGCCACACGATGCCGACGCTTACACATTCCGTTGGGAGGCAAACGGTCGCTGGATTACCCCAGCCGACACATCGGTACTCGCACTGAAAGTAGGGCCAGTAGAAACGACCACCTACATCTGCCATGTTACCGACACCACCACGCTCTGCGTGAAACCAGACTCTATCACCATTGCCGTGAACAAACTGCCCGATGTAGAACTGCGCACCACATTCGATCCCGACTCGATATTCTGCGCTGGCGATGCCGCTGTGCTTACCATCATTCCGCGCGATGCACACCGCGCCGAAGACCTCAACTTCGAGTGGTATCGCGATGGCAAACCTGTCGGCACGAACGCACAGACGCTCATCGACTATCCCGAATCGGCAATCGACGGCATCAGCGACACCACCTACACCTACAATGTGGTAGTGAAGAGCAAAATCGGCGACTGCCAGTCCATCTCCGAAGGGCTGCAAGCGACCATCAAAGTGGGCGCACTGCCGCACTTGCCCATCAGTGTGATAGTCGGTACCGATACGCTCGATGCGAACGACACCGTTTGCGCCAACCAATCGCTGCGGCTCTACGCCAAGCAGATCGACCGCACGCTGTTCAAATATCGCTGGTACTCGCAGCAGGAGAACACCGAGATAACCGATACCGACCACGACGAATATGTGGACATTGTGCCAGAACACACCGCCACCTACACGCTCACCATCGAAAATATGGTAACAGGCTGCACACGCTTGGTTACACGCACTATTCGCACCATGCCGATACCCGAAATTATGGTGATAACATCGACCAAAAATGGCCGCCTGCGCAATGCCGATTCGCTCGCCGTCTGCATGGGCGATTCGGTGGCACTCACCGTGTTGAGCCTCGACAGCGTGCAGATAGACAAACGCTACAACATCGTTTGGTACAAAGCAGGTTCTACCGACACACTCTCGACCGACTCCGTATTTGTAGTGCCGACCACGGAAGCCAACACTGCCACCTATCGCGTCGAAGTAAGCAATCGCCTCTCCGACCATGTGAAATACATCTGTTCGCAAGCGAAAGAGCAGAAAATCATTGTGAAAACCACGCCCGACGCCTTTGCGCTGGAGGCCGTCGCCAATGGCGAAGTGTTGACCGAAACAGTCAATGTGCGCGCTGGTCAGCCCATTACGCTCCGTGCCAAAACATCAGAAATCGAAGGTATGCGCTACATTTGGCGCGACAATAGCGGCATCATCGCTCGCGATACGCTGGCGCACGACATCGCCCCGATGCGCACCACCACCTACACGCTCGAAGCCAACAACGGCGCATGCTCCTACACGGCGCAAATTACCGTGAAAGTGGCGTCGGAGGCTTGGCAAGTGGGCGGCACGCTGGCCGTCTGCCCGGGCGGCACAACGCAAGTGTATGTGGTTGGCGCACGCTCGTCGAACGGCGACAAACTGGAGTGGAGTACAGGCGCAACTACCGATACGGCGACTATCAGCGTAGCAGGCAACTACCATGTTTACCTAACACGCCGCGTACGCAATGGCTCAACGGTGAGCGACGAGGTTACATTTATTCAATTCGCCGTCAGCGAGGCGGAAGCGCCCGCCGTGAAGATAGCCAAACCAGCGGCCGTCTGCCCGAGCGACGAAACTATCGCGCTCAACTACACGGTAACGGCTGGCAATCCAGTGCGCTGCTCGCTGGCGTTCAATGCTGCCGCCAAGAAGATTCGTTTCCAAGATGTGCAGGGTCAAATTCTATCGCCGACGCAGGTGGACGACACCAAACAGGGCATCATCATCATCTCGATACCGAGCGGATTGGACGCCGAGGGCAAATACAGCGTTGATGTTACCGTATGGAACGCCGCTGGCTGCTCCAACACCTACACCGTGCCGTTCGAACTGAGCAAATCAGATGTGAATATCGTGCTGCTCGATTCTACCACCATCGCTGTGGCCGATACCGCCAATGTGGCGCACTATCAGTGGTACAAAAATGGCGCATGGATTGGCACCGACAACTTCTACTATCACGAATCGGCGCAGGACAGCCTGAACGGCGTTTACAAAGTGCTGCTCACCATGCGCGATGGCACGGAACGCATGTCGTGCCCAATATCGCTGCTCACGCACACCGTGAAAACCGTCGTTCCTGATACCGAAGATCCGACGAAACCCGACACAACCGACACGACTTCTGTCTGCAACAACACCACGCTGAAGATGATCTACATCGATGGCGATTCGCTCGCAGGCTTCAGCCCGACGGTTTACAACTACACCGTGCTGCTGCCCTACAACACACCGAGCAACAAAGTGCCGACCGCCGCCAATGTAACAGTCGCTGTAGCGAACAAATATCAGACCTACGAAAAGGCGCAACTCGGCACCGACAGCGTGCAAATCAAAGTCGGTTCGCTCTGCGTGCCTATCGGTTCGGGGGCGGTTTACACCGTGCGCTTCGTCATCGATTCGACCAAAATCTGCACGCTCACGCTCACGGCACTGCCCGAAGAGGAGTTTGCCGACTCGCTCATCGGTGGCGGCGAATATCGCATCGGTTCTACGGTCGAACTGCGTGCTGTGGCGGTCAATGGCTACGAATTCTCGCGCTGGAGCGACAACAATACCGACAATCCGCGCACCATCGTCATAGAGAGCGATACCACATTCAAAGCCGTGTTTGTGCCTGCCGAGCATTTCCACTACACCATCAATGTGGAGACCAACAACGAGAAGTGGGGCACAGTTACGGGTGGCGGCTACTTCCTTGGCGGTCAAACAATCGTCATCGAAGCCACAGCCAACGACGGCTACGAATTTGCCTACTGGAGCGACGGTGTGGACGAAAATCCGCGCAGTGTGCTAGTCGAACGCGACTGGACCTACACGGCACTCTTCCGCGACATAAACGATGCCATCGACGAAATTGATATTGCTGGTAGCGTAGTCTATGTTGTTGGCGACTGCATCCATGTCGAAGCCGCTGGCGAAACCGATGTCTTCGTTTACAACACCATCGGCCAACTGCTCGACCACAAAGAGCACACCACCAAATACACCGTGCGCGTTCCTGTCGCTGGCCTCTACCTCGTCAACATCGGCACCAAAGTAGTGAAAGTCATTGTGCATTAAACTGTGTAGTTGCAAGTAGCAAGAAGCAAGTCGCAAGACGAGATTTTAAGAACATAGAAGATAAAGCATAGACAAAAATTATTTGAAGATTGCGCCGCTGTTGGGCGCGAAAATTCAAAATTCTTAATTGGGAGAAGGCTTTCCCCCTTCGGGGAAAATGGGAAAGGGGGCGATGACCAAGACAATTGTAGAGCCGCCACACTGTGGCGGCTCTACATGTTACGAAATGACGGATTTTTCCAAATTCACAAATAATCACACTCGATGATTCAATGACTCAATGATTCGATGAGTAAAAAAATGAACGATAAACGGCAATTCATCACGCTTTACGAGAGTGCATTTCCTGCTAACGAGCGGCGACCAACGGCGCAGGAACTGGCTTTGGACGACCCGCGGTTCGAGATGCGCACGATTTGCCACGAGGACAATTTCGCGGGCTTCATCACGCTGTGGCACTTTGCCGACTTTGTCTATGTGGAGCATTTTGCCACGCTGCCCGAACTGCGCGGACATGGGCTCGGCAGTCGAACGCTGCAAACGCTTCGGCACGAATCGCCGAAACCAATCGTTTTGGAGGTGGAATTGCCCGACAACGACACGGCGCGCCGACGCATAGCGTTTTACAAGCGCATGGGCTTCGTCGAAATGCCGCAAGCCTATCGGCAACCGCCCTACACGCCCGAAAATGACGGTCTGCCGCTGTGCATAATGACCACCGCCAACGACACGAGCGACCGATTTTTCGACACAATAAAAAGCACGCTCTACTGCGAAGTCTATAAATTTTCCGAAGAATGAAAAAAACGCTCTCTGTCGCTGCGCTGCTGTTGTGTTGCGCCTGCGCTGTTGCACAAATCGACCACAAAAAAATGCTGCAAGCCTATTTTGCAGAAGATTTGGAGGTGTGGCGCGCCGCCATCGACCAGATAGACGACACCGACACCACCATGTTGCGCCAAATGGCCAACTACGAATATGGCTACATCGGTTTTTGTCTTGCGCGCGAACGCTTCGACGAGGCGAAACGCCGCATTGCTACCATGCGCAACCATCTGAACACGCTCGAAAAGGGCGGCTACGAGGCGGCGATGCTCAATCTCTACCGCTCGGCTCTGTGCGCTTTCGAACTGTCGATGAACCGCTGGAAATTCGCCACGCTCGGTGTCGAAAGTGTACGGCTGGCCAACCTTGCCTACGAGCAAGCCCCCGACAATCCGTTTGTGCTGAGCTTGAAAGGTAATACCGAATTTTACCGTCCTGCGCTGGTTGGCGGCTCGAAAAAACGCGCTATCGCACTCTACGAACGCGCCGTGGCACTCTACGAACAGCAGCAACTCACCGACCATTGGAACTACTACGCCACGCTGCTGGCACTGGCGCAATCGTACGAAAAGACCGACAACCGCGAAAAAGCCAAAAGCGTTTGCCGCAAACTGCTTGTTGCCGCCCCAAACTTCGAATATGTGCGCGACAAATACTATCCAAGCCTGTGATTGAACCGAAAAAAATCCTAACTTTGCAACGCAAATAAGCAAAAACCGATGAAAAAATTACTCTTTACGCTCCTTTTGGTGGGAAATCTGTTGGTGCTCTCCGCCGAAGAACACACCTACATCATGAGCGACTACGCTAAACCTGCGTTTACCACTGCCGACGGACTTTTCACCACGCTCGGCAAGCAAGCCGATGGCGTAAGCGGTCCAACCTACAACGGCAGCGCAAATAGTCTCGATGTGCGCCTCTATGCCAAAAACACCTACAAAATCACCAGCAATTCGGGTGCGAAAATGGTGCGCATCACCTTTTGTATCAGCAAAAATGGGCACTACAAACTGGCCGAACTCACGCCAAACACTGGCACGATGGACACTGAACCAGAGCGACTAACCGACGACAACGGCTGGAAAGCGTGGCGCTACAGTTGGATGGGCAATGCTGCCGAAGTTACTTTCACTGTGGGCGACACCTGCCTCTTTGGCAGCGAATGCGCCGAACAAGGCAAAACAGGAGTAGCAGGCACGCTCATGTTCAAAGCACTGATAATCACCGACGATGCCGCCACCGCACTCGATGTAACAACATCGGACAACATCAATATCTTTGCACACGATGGCATCATCTACACCGACGGCGTGAGCGATGGCACACGCATCGATGTGATGAGCATAACAGGCGCACATCTGCTCTCGGGCATTGTGAGCAACGGTCAAATTTACGCCCCACTCATCAGCGGCATCTACATCGTCAAATTCGGCGACAAAATGCAGAAAATCGCTGTTAAGTAGCAAGTAGCCAGAGAGTTTGAAAGTGTAAAAGTATGAAAGTATGAAAGTAGGGACGCACCGAGTGCGTCCTTTTTTGTTGAAGCGTTGAACTGTTGATTTGCAGATTTAATTATTTGTAGATTTGAACCCCGCCCGAAAAACTGTCGTTTTTCTCGTCCCCTTGCAAAGGGGACAGGTTCTGTTTCAATTAAGAATTTTGAATTTAGAATTATGAATTAGCATCGTTGGTGTTGGGCGCATGGCTATTCCCTCTATCGGGGGACGCAACTAGTTGGGAACCGACTGCCTCCCCAAAAAAGTTAATTTCGCTCTTACAAACGGGGAATTCTATAGAAAAAGTCCCGACTTTTGGCATAAAATGTATGGAATAAATCCCGAAAATTAGCGTATATTCTATGGAAAAATCCCGTTTTTGAGTGCAAAAAGCATAGAAAAAGTCCCGAATAGGTTGTGTAATCGAAAGATTTGCAGTATCTTTGCGGCGTATAATAAATACTGCTATTATGCTATATCGTAAATTCTCGGAGCGTATTGCCTATTTCCTTCGCCATGAGGGACAAAAAATCCTGCTGGTTAATGGCGCGCGCCAAATAGGCAAGTCGTATATCATTCGGTATGTGGGACAATCCTTATTCCCCAACTATGTGGAGATTAACCTCAAAGAAGACCAAGAGGGAGCGGGTATCTTTGCGTCCGTAAAGAGTACGCAAGATTTTTATTTGCAGGTCGGAGCCATTGCGGGAAATAAGTTAGGCAAGAAGGAGGACACCCTCATTTTCTTGGACGAGATACAAAGTTATCCACACTTGATGACGCTGCTCAAATTCCTCAACGAGGAGCAACGCTATACCTATATCTCCAGCGGTTCGCAGTTGGGCGTCGCTTTGGCGCAGACACCATCCGTACCCTTGGGCAGTATCTCTGTTGAGCAGATGTACCCGTTGGACTTTGAGGAATTCTTGTTGGCAACAGGCTGTTCGCAAGAGACAATCGATGGGGTGCGTGCGGCGTTTGAGAAGCGGAAACCGCTCAACGAATCGCTGCATAACTACATGCTGCAACAGTTTAGGATTTATCTGTTGGTTGGCGGATTACCCGAAGCAGTGAACAAGTTTATCGAAACGCGCAATATGACGCTCGTCCGACGCATTCAACGCGACATCGTAAATCTCTACCGCATTGATGCCTCCCAATACGAGCAGAACCGGAAGTTAGTTATCCGCAAGATATACGACCTTATTCCATCCAACATGGAGAACAAAAAGAAGCGTGTGGTGGTCAGCCGTATCGAGGACAAACGAGGGCATTCCCAATTCAGCGATTATGAGAACGAGTTCGACTATCTCACCCAATCGGGCATTGCCTTAGGCGTGCAAGCCATCAGTAATCCACGCTTCCCGCTTTTAGAGTCCGAGTCGAAGTCGCTTATCAAACTGTATCTCAATGATGTAGGGCTACTGACGAACATTCTCTATGCGAGCAATATCAATGCCGTGTTGCAGGATGAGCAGAGCGTGAACCTCGGCTCGGTCTATGAGTCGGTAGTGGCACAAGAGCTGCGTGCGCATGGGTTTGAATTGCGTTACTACGACAACAAGCAGCGTGGGGAGGTTGATTTTCTTATCGATGACTACGACCATCTATCGGTGTTGCCGATAGAGGTAAAGTCCGGCAAGGACTATACTGTACACAGCGCATTGACGCATTTTGTATCCACACCCGACTATCATATCATAGAGGGTATTGTGTTGTCAAATACGCGTGAGGTGTATACCAAAGGAAAAATAACCTATCTGCCGATATATGAGGTAATGTTTTTCCAGCACTCGGTGGATACGCCTATCCTTATCCCCAACATAGAGCAACCCCGTTTATCATAATACGCAATCGCCACAAGCCGAACGCTTGTGGCGATTGAATATGGTTCCAAAAATCACTACAAAGTAATTTATAGAAGTCCCCTATAGTTGAAAATTAGATATGTGTCGGTTATATAAAGTACAACAATAAGGTCATTTTCTATGCTTTTTAGGGCGTATCTTCAAAAATGATCCAATGAGCCTGACGGCTCATTGGGGCAGGATACTATCCCACGCTAAAAACCGCTAATA
>CAVKTI010000005.1:0-74006 GCA_963659365.1 Acutalibacteraceae bacterium
CCTTTTCAGACTCACAAAGTTATACGCCTAATCCCCTAGATTTATCGGGTGAGCCTGTAAATCTCCCTTTATAAAAGTGCTAAAAGATTTTGGGGTAGACTATGTCCCGATACAAAAAAACTCGTACATGAACGCATATGATGCTTGTCTAACTTATATTGAACAATCGAAATAAATCGGAGCCATTAGGCTTCGCTGGGAGTTCTATATTGAACTTGTTTATTAATAATTAAATTATTTTTCAAAATGGAAAAGTTTGATTTTTAGTGGGCTAAGTCTCTATGGAGAACGAAGTCCAAAAGAAACGCCTTAAGGCTAGTCGTTAATTCTTTTGCGTCGATGTGCCTTGATATTGGAGGCATATTCTCTACAACAGTAAGTACATTCGTGCTGTTGAAGGATTTAGGCAAAATTGTTTACAAACTACTTTGGTAGAAACAATTTTGGACTAAAGAATACACATTTATCATTTTGCGCGATGTACTAGGTTTTATGCCTTACATCAGTGTGATAGTTGGCATTTATTCCTTCTACATGGATAGTAAGGTATTCATATAGAACCTAAAAGCATTGAAGAATTAATTGGATGGAGTTTCGATTAGGGGGACATCCCTTAACCACTCCTTTTTTGAAAGTAAAAACTACGATAATATAAAAATAAACTTGGAACAGATTTATTATAAAAACTCTGAAATTCTACTATTAAATGATAGTGATAATTTCTTCATCAAGAACCCAACAATGGAAACTTCGTCATGGTGTAGACCGTGGTTTGAAAATTACGAAGGTTATGCAGACCATTACGCAGACGCCGCAGAACAATTATATAAATCAACCACAAATAATACTCAAAAGAAAGATAGTTTAGTATATCCTATTATATTTCTATCACGTCATAGTTTAGAATTACGACTAAAATCAATATTGTCTATACTTTATATTTTACACAAACAGAATAGTTCCGATGTGGAAAAATCACCCTTAAGGGGACATAGTTTAGTATGCCTTTGGAATGCTATTGATAAACTATACAATGGAGAAAAAGATCATATATATGAACTGGCAGAACAAAGGATTGCTGAACTAAATCAATATGATGCCAATTCCGACACATTTCGCTATCATATCCATAAGGATAATTCTTCTACGGCACACAAAGAGTTTGTGGATATTGGTGCTTTTATGAGTACTTATAAGAAATTGAATACATTTTTAGAAGGTATCGAGGCAGAACTACAAGAAGCCTTAGATGTTTCGCTAAATTAAAAGAATATGCAACTGCAACCCAATACACTATTTCATAACCACTATACCCTTGTTCGATTGATCGGGCGGGGTGGTTTTAGTGAGGTGTGGCTCGCACAAGACAAGTACACAGGTCTTGACATTGCTCTCAAAATCTATGCACCCTGTTTAGATAGTGACGGCATAGAAGCCTTTGCCTGTGAGATACGCCGTGTTTATAACCTCAATCACCCTAATCTGCTCAAGCCGCAGCATTTTGATGTATACGATGGTGTACCCTATCTTGTGATGCCTTATTGTGCTAATGGTTCTGTTACCAAGCATGCAGGACATATGAGCGAGAATGAGATATGGAAAGTACTCCACGATGTGGCTGCAGGATTGGCTTACTTGCACGAACACAATATCGTGCACCAAGATGTTAAGCCTGACAATATCTTGCAATCCGCTGATGGGCATTACCTTATCACCGACTTTGGCATCTCGGCACGCACTCGTGCTACATTATCCAAAACTCAATCCGTGAACAATATCGGTTCAGGTACTGCTGCATATATGGCACCTGAGCGGTTCTCAACCAATCCTGCTCCAACTTTTGCCAGTGATGTATGGGCACTTGGTGCCACGCTCTACGAACTCATCACAGGTTCTGTTCCTTTCGGCGATGGCACTCTGCCAGGTGGGCTCCTGCAAAAGAATGGAGCAGAAATGCCTTCACTTCCTGCAAATATATCTGCTTCCTTGCGTGAGGTTATAGAGAAATCAGTATCGGTTAATCCATGGAATAGACCAAAATCGACTGATTTTGTGGGAAATGATGGTACAACTTTAGAGAATACTATCGTAACAAAAGTTATTCAGCCACCGCCTACTCCTATTGATAAAAACCCAACGCCTTTGGATGTGATTGGAATCGTTCTTTCGATGGTACACGGTGGCTATTGTGGATGGCTATATTTTATACATTATCTTTGTGATGTTTGGAGTTTGGTTATACCCGGGAGTATGATAGTTGGAGCGATAGATCTTATGCTTGCTGGCACTATGGATAGTCGTAGATATGGTGGTGCTGATCCAGGAATACATATTTCAACATTGTTATGGCTATTACTTATTGAGATACTTTCAGCAGTGGTACTTACTTTAGTTTTATATTAAGGGGACTTCTATAAATTCCTTTGTAGTGATTTTTGAATTTTGGGCTAGCAGATGTTTGGCTTGAGCGAAAGCGCAATGCGGTGGCATTGTAATTGAATGAAAGTCAGACAGATGCAGCAAAAAAACAAAAAGCGCACAAAAGTATTCAGAAATCCATCATTTGTTAATTTTATTATTAAACGGGGAATTTATAGAAGTTCCCATAACATCAAAAAAAACTATGAACAGACTAAAAATTCTTGTGGCGGCACTCGGCCTATCGGCGATGTCGCTTGTGGCGCAACCGACGGCGCAAATCGAACAACTAATGGACAGTGCACAATATGCCGAAGCCGAGCAACTGTGTACTGCAGAACTGAAAAAAGCCCCAAAAAATGGGAAACTGTACTACTGGCGGTCGCTTGCTTACTTTATGCAAGAAGAGTATGGCAAGGCCTTGCAGGATATTGATATGATTTTCAAATATGCCAAGACTTCAGGCTTGTCCGTCAGCAACATATATGAACTGCGCGCTGCAATGTATGAAGAGATTGGTGAAAATCAAAAGGCACTGGACGACTACACTACCGCCATCAAAAAAGACAAGAAAAACGACCGCGCTTATGCGCAGCGGGGCGACTTGTTCTACAAATTGAATAATTTGATAGCCGCATGGATCGACTACCAAGCCGCCAGCGAACTCGCCCCCACCAACGACGACTATTTGGTGAAAATAGCGCGCTGCCTCTTGCTGATGAAGCAAGCCGATGAAGCGCGCGCCACGCTCACATCTGTTACCACACTCTACCCCAACAATGCCAATGCGTGGCAACTGTTGGCGCTATTGTCGCTGTCCGAAGGCAACATTACCGAAAGTATCGACCAACAGATTCGCTACCTGAATCTTTCCTACAAAAATATAGGGGAATTTGGCGATGCCCGACTCCTTGTTGCCGCAGCCGACACGCAGTATCCCTATTTGCTCAATGCTATTTCGGAACAGATAAGCCAAAACACAGGCTACCCAAAAGCATTCTACAGAGGCATACTAGTGCTCGTCTATATGGAAAAAGAGTACTACGAAGATGCCATCAAAGAGTTGAACACGCTAGAAACCGAAACGACCAATCCATTTATTTTGGCCAATAGGGCGGAATGTTATCAAAAACTCTATAAGTACCGCAAAGCGATAACCGACTACACCGCATTGCTGCAAATCGACGAAGAGTATGCTACCTACCGCCTCCACCGTGGCGATTGTTACCTAGCGATCGACGACTTCAAAAACGCCATCAACGACTATTCGTATGTCATTCAAAACATTCCATCGTCGGCAGATTTCGCCTATTATTTGCGTGCTATGGCGCAGTTCGAACAGAAAAAATATGATGCGGCACTATCGGACATTTCCCGTAGCATCGAACTAAACCCATACGCGGGATCGTATATCCAGCGAGGGAGGCTACACCTTGTCAAGGGCGATACGGTACAAGCCAAAGCCGATTTTGAACAAGTGTTGGCCATAGACACCACTTACGATAACTCGGTAAGGCAATATGCGCTTCACTACCTTGGGCAAGATGCCGAAGCATTGGCGTGGATGGACAGCGTTATTGTGAAAGACCCCAGCAAAGGCAACTACTACGATGCCGCCTGCCTCAACGCACTCATGGGACGCTCCGAGCAGGCTCTAGACGCATTCGAAAAATCCATATCGATGGGCTACCGCGATTTTCACCACATTGCTTTCGATACCGACCTCGACAGCATCCGCAACCTGCCGCGCTTCACCGAAATACTCGACAAATGCCGCCAACAAGAGTTGCAACGCAAGTTCGACCAACTGCAAGAAATCAGCACTTCGCAGAAAGAATAACCCTTTAATTTTTTTGTTATGCCAGGTTGGTTAATAATTTTGATTATATTTGTAGTGGGCGGTGCCATTTGGGGAATACTCGCCAGTCTTTTAGGTGATGATCACGATATCAATCCTGCACAAGGTTGCCTTTTTGGCGCACTAGGGGGAGGCGTAGGTGGAATAGGCTGCCTTGGCACTATCTTGTCGATAATTTTGCCCATACTCATCGCTGTGCTGATTTTTAATTGGCTTTTCAGTGGCTGCTCCTGATTTTTTGGTTACCTTTGGTAAATTTATGTCGCATACTTTTGTTCGATATTGGTTGGTGTTTGCTTTTGTGGTTCTGTTTGCGCCACTGGCTTGGGCTGGCGAAGCGGTTACAACTGCCGCTACGCTGGGCTGGTCGTCGCAGCAAATCGACAAAGCAAACACCGCCGCCAATGCCGATTTTCTGACCGATGAAGAAAAAGATGTGATATTTCTGACCAATTTAGTGAGGCTCGATGGCACACTTTTTATGCGTACATTTTTGCAGTCGCACACGCCAAACAATCCCACAAACTACTATATCTCGTCGCTCTACAACACACTCCCTTCGGTAAAAAATTTATCGATGCTGGCACCGCACAAATGTCTTTCGGCAACAGCGGCTTACCATGCCAACGACATGGGGTGCATAGGGCGCACTGGCCATGATAGTAGCGATGGCACACCGTTTTCCAGTCGTGTAGCGCGCTGCGGAGGAAGAGTGTGTTCTTATGGCGAAAATTGTTCTTATGGGCACAATTCAGCGGTGGAAATCATTATGCAGTTGCTCATCGACGAAGATGTGCCGTCGCTTGGTCATCGCAAAAACATTTTGAATCCATCGTATAATTCGCTGGGAGTTGCTATAAGACCACACGCAACATATAGATACAACTGTGTGATGGATTTTTCCAGCGAAAAAATTATTACAAAAACTACAGTTGTGTCTTCACATTCGACAACGACTACCACTACCACAACGACACGCTCGTCGTACTCTTCGACACCGACAATGACATCGTCAAATTACGTCTCGAAACCAAATAATTCTGTGGCGGTAAAGCGTTGGCCGCAGCGGTTCTACGACCATTCGGGACGACATTTTCTATCGGTGGTGTCGGCTGGCTACACTTACGATTCTTTCAACAATCGGCACTCGGTCGATCTGTCGCTGCTCGATTTTCGTGTAACACTGCTCGGCGTGTCGTTGCTCAATGCCGAAATGTGCGTACTACCCTATCGTACAAGCGTGGCATACAAACCATCGCTGGCGGTCTATTTGCCTGTGGGTAAATGTTTTGCATTCGTGCCGTACCTTTCGACCAATGTCGATGCTACGGGGCTTTGGCAGTATATCGATAGAAAATTCGACTACACATCTGCCACCGATTTTTACGCAGGAGCAGCCGCAGGACTAGGCTTCGAAGTGTCGGGCATACGGGCGTTGCCCATGCGCATACAAGTCGAATACCGTTATCCATTGGTCAAAGCACATTGGCAAACCGACTTGCAACCAAGTGTGAATGTTGGAGCCAAATTTTATCTCGGAAAAGCATTCCGTTAGTTAAAGCAATCTATGAGAATCCCCTAAATTGAAATAGAAACCCTTCCCCTGCCATTCGGCAGGTACTCCCCTTGCAAAGGGGAGAGGACTGAACCAACTTGGGGTGCGAACCTGTCCCCTTTGCAAGGGGACGAGCGTAGCGGAGGGGTTGAACAACCATATAAACAAATCCACAGAAACGGACGCACGCAGTGCGTCCCTACATTGTCAATTATTGAATGTCTGAAATATTCGGCCTTTCACACTTTATACACTTTTCACTTTACAAACTTTCTCACTTTCAAACTAATTTTGTATCTTTGCACATCGTTTTTATGGAGACGCCGGAATGTTGGAATCGGTAGACAAGACGGACTTAAAATCCGTTGAACAGTAATGTTCGTGTGGGTTCAAGTCCCACTTCCGGTACAAGAGATGCAAAAAAAATGGGTTCGACAAATGCCGAACCCATTTCATTTTTTGCTGCACTACCCTACTGCTGGCGTATGCAGTTACAGTCGTGCACATCTTTGAAGCGCCAGCCCACTTTCAAGCCAAACATTATCGGAATGGTTTTGGTGGCAACGCTCGAATAGTAGCCGTTGTATTCGTACGAATCGACTCCTTTGATGGTGGTAAACAGCCCCTTCGCATCGCGGTTGATGTACATGTCGTAGAAACCGTGCTCGAGGTAGAGTGCCAAATACATCTCGTTCTTCTTATCGAGGCGGAGAATGGCGCCAAACATCACCTGACCGCTCAGCATGAAATTGGCTTGGTTTTCACCACGCGGCAGTAGGGTTTTGTAGTTGCCAAAGCCGTGTTGCGGCAAATTTTCGAGCCAAACACCGTTTTGACCGTTGTATTGCTGCGAACCGCCCCATTGCGTGTAGAAACCTTTGGTAACAATGTCGCCCTGCGTAACCTTGTAGCCTGTGTAGAACGGCAGATAGAGTTTGACCCCAAACGAGGTGAACCAGCCCGAATGGCGCGGCCGTTGGTGCTGATAGAAGATGCTTATCGGTATTGAGAACGAATACTGTTGCTGGCGTTCGGTCCAGTTGCTCACATCGGCACGGAGCGTGTAGCCACGCCCACGGTCATCGACGGCGGCCGAAAAGAGGCTGTCGTTCAGCACCTTCACACCTTGGAAGGTGGAGAAGTTGAGGCCGAAACTTGCGCCCCACCCTTTGCGTGGGTGGAACAGCAGCGAGTATTTTGCGCCCACATCGAATGTGCCGCCCGAGAATACGCCGTGCGTTTTTGCATTACTATTGTATGGCATCAACACTGCGCCGCCACCCAATTCGACATCGATATAGGCTGGCGTTTTGGCCGATGCGGCTATGCTTGCCGCCACCCAAAGGCCGACGGCAAGCGCCACTCTTTTCGCTTTCAAAACTTTCATATCGTTTTCAAAAAATCTCTTTCGCATTGTTCTATTGTACTACAAATTTCTCGGTGATAACCTCGCCGCTCTGCATGCTGATACGCACCATGTAAACGCCTGCTGGGTAGTCGATAACGATGCCATTTTCGGCTTCAACCTTGTCGTTGGTGTAGAGCGTGCGGCCGATAGCATCGACAATCTCGATGCGTGAGCCAAACAGCACATCGGTAGAGAACGGCAGTACCACACGCAGCGTCTGGTGGCGTTTCAGCGGGTTGGGCGAGATGGCCACACTCTGCTTGTTGTCGTACGACTTGACGCACGATGTAACTGACGAATTGGCATTGCGGTAGGCCACCACATAGTAGTCGCCGCTGAAGCCGCCCAGTTCGGAGTAGTACTGCGATTGTGCGCCCGTAATGCGTTCGCCGTTCTTGTACCACTGATAGGTTACAAACTCGTTGTTTTGGTCGTTACATATCAGCACATCGTCCCAAATCTCCTCTACCATATCTTCGCCTACGCTGAACGAGAGGTCGTAGAAGCCGCTTTCGCAGCCGTTGCCGTTGGTGAGCGACACACGCACTTTGTAGATGCCTGTGGGCACATTGCTCGGCAAATCGATGTAGATTTGGTTGCTGCTAATGGCACCATCAATCACATTTTGGAAGCCTACGGCCAACGCCTCGTCGCTAAAGTCGAGCGTGTAGAGTGTGGGCATTCCGCCTGTAACGGTGAACGGCAGCAGTGCGTGGCGGTCGCCGCGGCACGATGGCGGCGGTGTGGAGAACTTAACGCCCGGCGTTACGCTCTGCGCCACGGTCATCTGTCCAGAGCCAACAACAGCCCACGGTGTAAGCACATCGACAAAGTAGGTGCCCAGTTGCGCCACATTTACGGTGTCTTCTTGGCTGATGACATTGCCTGCGTAGGTCCATGTGAACTGATAGCCTCCTGCCAGCGAGCAGCCATCGACCCAGAGTTTGGCCGACTGTCCCGAGCAGACAAAGGCAAGCCCAAGCACCACAGGTTTGAACTCCTGCACAGTTACCGACACGGTGATGGTGGTTTCGCAGCCAGCATCGTTCATGGCGGTGAGTTTGCAGTTGTAGATGCCTGCCGTATCGCGTTTGAACTCGTAGAAGTACTTGCGCGACACTTCACGCCCGTTCTCGTCGTACCAAGTGTACGACAGGGTCTTGTCCTTGGCTTCGAGGCGAATGGTCTGCTGTTCGTAGCAGATGGTATCGCCCACCATTGGTTCGGGTTGCGGTTTCACACGGAGATCGACCTTGATGGTGTCGCTCGTATCTTCGCAGTTGAGTGCGTTGCGCCCAATTGCCCAGTAGGAGATAATCGTGTCGTGTTCGTAGTTCGGAATCAGCACAGTGATGGCTGGTTTCACCTCGCCAGTGCTCCAGCGATAGGTAACCGCATCGGCGTGTTTGCCAGTGAGCGTTACTGTAGCACCTGCGCAAACATCGCGTTTGCCGTCGTTCACCACAATTTCGCCGCCCTTATTGTCGGGGTTCGGCAACACATGAATCTTGACACTGCCGATGCTCTTGCAGTCGGTGCCGTAACTCTTGTTGGCACTCGATGCTGCTTCGACATACCATGTCTGCGACTCTGTCGGTGCATTTATCTGTATGGCCGACGGTTTGTTCGACTGCTTTTCGCCAGTTTCTTGACAGTACCAGTTGTAGGTGCTTTCCGACGAGCCTGTTACACGCAGCGTTACCTTGCTGGTGCTGCCAGCGCAGATAGCCAGCGAATCGGTAGTGCCATTGGCCGTTACGGTCAGTTTGTCCATCGGCACCACTTTCACGGTGAAGTTGCTCGTTACACTGCAACCGCTCAGGTTGGTTACCGTCAGCGTGTAGGTGGTGGTGCTGGTCGGTTTCACAGCGATAGCCTGCCCCGAATAGGTTTGTCCATCGGTGTCGCGCCACGAGTAGCGATTGTCGCCCGTTGCACTGCCTGTGAGGGTAATCTCCTTGCCTTGGCAGATAGTGGCTTCGGGTGGGTTGGTCTTGGTGTTATAGCCCGTGAAATCGCCGCCTGTAGGCGTAATAGTTGCGCCACTCGGTTTCTTGTTCACAGTAACATCGATGAATATGCGTCGGCTGCAACCAGCATCGTTGTAGAAGTCGCAGTAGTACTCCCATTCACCTTCGGACGATTGTGTATGACTGAAGATGTTGCTCGTGCTGTTCTGCATCTCTTTCGCCTTCGAATTGGTTCGGTCGTATTCGCCGAATACATACCTTGTGTAGCCAGCGGTGGCCTCGATTTCAAATTTCGTATCGATGCAGGCGTTGGCGGTCGAGTCGAGCGACGAAACGACGCGCAGGTCGCTGTTGCGCACATCTGGCACAGCATTCACACGCACGGTGTGCGTTACTGGTGTCGAAGCGCACTCCTTCTTGTTGGCGGTGTGGTATGCCGTCACGGTAAACTTAAATTCACCCGCTTTTTGCGGTGCAAATTTGAGCGGATTGCCCGTGAAGGTGTTGGCAGCACCATCAACCTCGTAGTTCCAAACAAATCGTGTATTGTTCTTCTCGTAAGGTGTCGATGTGGCTGTCAGCGTAACGGTGTCGCCGCCTGCCGTTTCCAAGCAGAGCGATGTTGCGCCGTCGATGCGCACCACAGGATTCGGGTTCACCAAAATCGTGCGTTTCACGGTGTGTACACAGCCGCCAAAGTTGGTAACCTTCACATAGTAGGTGGTGGTTTTCAGCGGTTTCACTGTGATTTCGCGGGCGTTGTTGTCGGCGTTGGCCGCATAAACGGTGCCTTGGTCGTCGCTCCATGCGTAGTTGGTGCGTGTCTGCTCGGCGGCGGTGAGTGTTACCGCTTCGCCAGCGCAGATGTACTCATCGTCGGGCAGGAGTGTGCCGTCGCTGGTGGTGGCAGCAATGGTAACGCTGGTAGGCGCGTCCATTATCTGCACGGTGTGCGTTGCCGTTACTGGGCACTGCAAATCGGACAACAGCGTGGTGGTGTTTTCGACAGTTACCGTGTATTGGTGTATCGACACTGCGTCGGTACCGAGCGTCAGTTCGGCCAAATCGCCAAGGTCGTTGCCCGCCTCATCGTTCCAAGTGATGTTGTAGTAGAGGTCGTCGATGACGGTGCCATCTTCCTGCACCACTTTCAGCGTAATGTCGGGCGTGCTGTTCAAGCAGGCTACCGAGTACCCTGTTTCGGAATCGATGGTAGCGGACGACACAATTTTGATTCGTGGCGTTGCCATCACATCGATAGTGTAGGTGGCAAAGCGTGTGCAGCCCGTTTCTAAGTTCTTGATTTCGAGCGTATAGGTGGTTTTGCTCGATGGCGATACCCACACTTCGTTCGGTTTTTCGGTAACGGTAATGTCAGCATCGTCCTGATTTTGCGAGTACCACTTGTACGAGAATAGTTTGCCCGACAGCGCAGTGCCCTGCAAGCGAATAAGACGATTCGGGCAAACCTGCTGACCCAGTGTCAGTGGGTTGTTGGCGTTATCAAACGCAACAATCGTCGGCACAGGCAGCGGTTTCACCGTTACCGTGAACTTGAGGTTCGTCGGGTCGGCTTGGCAGTGGCTTGCTGCGTCCTCTACCACCACTTCGTAGTTGTAGATGGTGTCGTTTTCGTTACCTACAGAACCCATTGGGCGGTCGGTAAGCGTGGCAGCGGTTTCGCTCAGTGCTACGCCATTACGCAACCATGTGTATTTCAAATCGGCGGCGTTGGTGCCATCGAGCGGTTTCACCGACAAGGTTATCGGGTCGCCAGCGCAGTAAATGGCATCATCGGCAAGCGATTTTTCGAGCGTTACCTGCGGAATCTGTTTCACCACAATGGTGGTATCGACACTGCGCAAACACTTCGTAGATTTGTTGAGAACCGTGTACATGTAGGTGGTGGTAACAGTTGGGGTTACCTTCAACTCTTGCGCCGAACCCATCGACTTGCCTTCTGCATACCACAGATAACGGTAGGTAACAGCATCGTGCGGTTGGTCTTCGGTGGCTTTCAGCGTAACGGTTGTCCCAGCACAGACGATGTTGGTGCCGCCCTCAATCTCGATACTCGGCACAGGCATATTGTTTACCGTTACCGTCGCCATAAGGTCTTCTTTGACCGTTGCACAACCTGTGGCATCGTTGGTAACAATGACATGGTACTTGGCATCTCTTTCTGGCGTATCGGTGTAGCGCGCCGTGTTGTTGGGTTGTTGTATATCGTCTTTGTACCACTCGAACGAGAGTCCGTCCAAAGTGCCATCGACACGGAACTCGACTGGCTGACCGCCACAAATGAGCGTATCTTTGGCCAGCGTGTTGCTACCCGTAACGAGGCGCACATTGGGTTTCTTGTTCACGGTTATCGTTATCTGTCCCGTGCGCGAGCAACTCGTAATTGGGTCGGTAATCGTATACGAGTAGGTGGTGTTCTCTTTCGGCTTTACATAGATTTGCAGACCGCTTTGACCATTCACCGCATTGCCGTATGCATCGAGTTCGCCTGTTACGCTCGATTCCCATCGGTAGGTAAATGTGGCAGCATCTTGCGTCTTTTCTTTCGCAGCAATAGTCAATTCTTCTGTACCTTCGCACATAGGCGAACTACCTGCTGTTATTTCGATGGCGGGATCTGGCACAAAGAGCATTTTCACCTCCTTCTCGAGCGTAATCGGGCAGTCGTAGCCCTTGCGGCGCACCTCTACTTTGTAAAGGGTGGTTTCGTTGCCTGTTACATTTGGTATCGAGGTCTTGTTTTCCCAGTCAGGAACTTCGCCTTTGTGCGTCCACCACTTGGTAGTGAGTTCGTATGCCTCTGTGGTGTTCACATTCAGCGTGAATGGGTCACCAGCGCAGATGGTGCCATCGTCGCGTACCGTGGTCGGGTATTTCACCTCGAGCGTAGCCTTCGGCAGCAGGTTCACAGTGATGCGCAGCGTATCGGAGCGCGAGCAGAGCGTGGCCTTGTTGGTTACAGTGTAGGTGTAGGTAGTGGTAATGGTCGGATTAACCGTGATATTCCCGATTGTCGGGTTCGCGATAACCTCATTCACATTGCTACTGGTCCACAAGTAATCGTATTTGAGAGGCTCTTGTGCTTCTTGCGCTTTCAATTCTACGCCCTTGCCTTCGCAAATGGTGGTGATGTCGCCCACGCTGTAGATTTTCGGACTTTGCACAGGACTAACCACAATTTCGGTGTCGAGTTTCAAGTCGCACAGCGCATTCATTACCGTTACCGAGTATTCGGTGGTTGCGTCGGGCGCATCTTTCACTGCCAGTTTGTCGGCCCAGTCGGCCATCGAGTTGCCGCCCTTGAGCCACAGCGTGGTCAAGCCGTCGGTGTCGCCCACCAGACGCAGTGTTACCGAGTCGGTTTGGCAAATGCGGTTGTCCACAGCACCTTCGGGATAAGCAACTACCAGCCTTACATTCGGCCGTTTGTTCACGGTGATAGCAATGCTGTCGGAGCGCGAGCAGCCTGTCTTCGGGTCGGTTACTGTGTAGTAGTAGGTGGTCGAACTGGTCGGATATACCGTCAGTGTCCGTTGGGTAGAATCGGTAAATACTTCGCCTGCTGGTACCGATGTCCAGAGGTAGTTGTAGTCCGCTTCTTGTGGCAGTTTGCCGCCCAATTCTACTGGCGTACCAGCGCAGTTCACCCGCTCGCCAGTGCGAATCTCGAGCGTTGGGTCGGGCAGGTAGAGCACAGTCAGGTCGTAGTTGAGTACTATCGGGCACTCAGCGTTTTTCACCGTAATTTCGTACGATTCGTTCACTTGCGGCTCGTAGTTGCGTATCACAAACTGGTCTGCCCACTCGCCCACAACAGTGCCGTTGCGTTTCCACTGCACGCTCAAACCATCGACAGTATTGTAGAGCGTATCGACTATCTGCAAGTCGATAGTTTCGCCTCGGCAGATGGTGTCTTTGGCGGCAGCATCGCGGCCATTGACTTGCAGTTTCACTGCTGGGCGCGGCTTCACTGTGATGGTCTTCGTAACCGAGCGTTCGCAGCCCATAGCGTTGGCTATCACCAGTTTGTAGGTGGTTGTCTGCTGCGGGAAATGCGTCGCCAGTTGGTTGTTTTTCAGTATGATGGTGTCGTTGCCATCTTTGGTGGTAGCGTACCATGTCATCGGGTAGTCGGTAAAGTTGTAGTCATCCTTCGAATTTCGACCATACAGTGCCACTTGGTCGCCCTCGCAGATGGTTTCGGTAGTGCCACTGGCAAGGTCTATCTTCGGCTCTGGCACGGCACTCACCTTCAACTTGCGTGTGATAATCGTATCGCACTTAAAGTTGGTGGCCTTGGCGTAGTAGATGTATTCGCCTTCGGTTGGTGTGTCGCTGTAGGTAGCGCCGCCAGTCTGTTCGCCCAACTTGTTGTTGAAGTTGTCGTACTTGGTCCAAACAATGGTGTAATCGCTAAGCGGCGTGGTGGAACTCAAGCCCGTCATTTCGAGCGTATAGGTTTCGCCCTCGCACAGTTGTTCGCTTGGCGTATTAACCTCTACCTGCGGCATTGCTCGTACCACCACGGTGGTATCCGCCGTGCGGCGGCAACCCGAATTGTTGTCGATCATGTAGAAAGTGTAGGTTTCTGTGGTGGTCGGCGTTATCTTCAGATCTTTGTTGTTCTTGGTCAGCGTGTCGGTGTCGTGCAGCCAGCCGTAGGTGTAGTAGAGTGTGCTCCAGTTGCGTTCTTCGGTTGTAGCAGCGAGCCACACCTCTTGTCCAGCGCAGATAGTGTCTTTGTTCGAGCCAGGGAATGTAATCGACGGTTTCGGCACGGCGTTCACACGCAATTTGCGTACAATAGTGGTGTCGCACTTGCCATTGTCGATGGTAACTCTGTACTCGTATTGGCTCTTGATTGGATAGTCGGTGATAGTATTCACGCCGTTTTTCGTCCAGCCTGGCACAAGCGTACCGTTGTCGTACTTCTGCCACGATATGCCGTAGCCATCGGCACCTTGCAGCGTAAGTGTGAACGGTTCATCTTCGCAAATCACCTGATTATCAGGTTCTACAATGCTCACTTGCGGAATCTGATTCACCACAATGACGGTGTCGTACTTGTCGATGCAGTGGTTCGTAAGGTCTTCTATCGCCAGTGTGTAGATAGTGGTTTCGCGCGGTTTCACGGTTATCTCTTTCTGATTTACCGATGTCGAAATCGTGTCGTGGCCCACTTTCCAAACAAAGTTCACATCGCCTGCTGCGAAACGCTTTTCGTCGTTATTGGCACGCAGCGTAACCTCTACTCCTTGGCAGATGGTGTCGGTGGTCGTGCCCAAAATCTGAATCGACGGTTTCGGCACGCGTACCACGGTAAGCGTGTGTTCTAGCACGGTCTTGCACCCTGTAGTCTGGTTGGTGAGTGTAGCGCGGTAGATATACGGGGAGGCATCGGGTTTATCGGTAATGCTCGTTCTGCCGTCCCAAGCCGATACATCTACAACCGTGCCGTTGCGCAGTTTTTCCCATACAATGGTCTGCCCAGTTACATCGCCCTCGATAGCGAGCGCAAAGCCGTCGGTTTCGCAAATCGTTGTGGGCGCAGTGCCAAAGTTCACCTTCGCTTGCGGATTGACATAGATAATCTGCTGCACTTCTTTGGTGCAACCAGTCTTCACATCGGTAACAGTAAGCGTGTAGGTGGTGGTTACCGCTGGTTTCACGCTTATCTCTTGCTGATTGGCGTTGTCGATGGTTGCGCCCGTGTTGTTGACCCACGCGTAGGTGTAGGTGCTGCCAGTAGGCGCATCGGAGGCGCGCAAGGTTACCTCGGTGCCTTCGCAAATCTGATTACCGGGCGTTACCGATTCGATGTAAGCATTCGGGCGTGCCGATACATAAATCCAGATAGTGTCGCGCTCTACGCAGTTGGCTTCGTTGTACACATCTACCCAATAGATGTAGGTGTTCACGGAGTTGTAGATAGGCGTGGTTATCTGTTGCGATTCGGCGGTGGTGCTCCATTTGAACTTGGTGCCGCCAGTGGCTTCGAGTATCAGACTTTCGCCCACGCAAATGGTGTCGGTAGCCATCTGTTTGCCATTGATTTTGGCTATCGGTTTGGCAAATGCCAATATCTTGTGGCATACCTCTTTGCCTTTGCATGTGTTGGCATCGACCGAGGTTACACAGTATTCGGTGCTATCGGCAGTGTTGGTCGGATAAACCCACACTTTGCTATTGTTGACCGAACCGCGGTCGGTGGCCTCTTTCCATGTGCCGCCTGTCCAACTGTAGGTGTTGGCAGTGCCATTGGCATCTTCAACGCTCAACAGCACGCTGTCGCCTACGCACACTTGCGTATTGCCAGTGATTTTCAGTTTCGGCAGCGGATTGACGGTAACCGTGTATTCCACTTTTTCGACGCAGTTGTTCTGGTTCGTCAGTGCAACGCTGTATGTTGTTGTGGCGGTCAGTGCTTTGATAGTGCGTGTAGGATTGGTCGAGCCGTCGTCCCATACCACAGTGCAGGTGCCACCAGCAAGGTCGGAGGCGGTCAGCACCACATCGTCGCCTTCACAAATCGGGTTGTGGTCGGCAGCAATCTGCGGTTTCGGTGCATCGAGAATAGTAACCTGATGCCCCGGATTTACTGTGAAGGCACAGCCCTTGTCGTTGTAAACGGTCAGATAGTAGGTGTTTTCGGCTGCCGTTGGCCATACCGTAACGCTCGATGTGGTGGCGAATGGCGTTGTCGGGTTGGCGTTAGTTGTCCATTCGTAGCGCGCCACATTCACTGGATTATCGGCTTGCAGTTGCAGCGACTGCCCTTCGCAAACCTGTCCGTCGCCTTTAATCGCTACCGATGGCTTCTCGCTTACAGGCACTTCCACGCTGCCCGAAGCGGTGCAACCCTCTTGCGTAGTTACCTCCACAATGTAGGTGCGTGTGGCAGTGATGTTGGCTTTCGGCACAGTGATAGCATCGGCCGTACCAAGAATGGTGGTCGGGTCGTCGGCGGCATACCACTTGTAGTCTTTGAACGGACGCCCTTCCGAGTCGGTGTTGGCGGTGGTCAAGTTTAGGTCGTCCTCGCTCACGCCCGCTGCATCGAGGCAGATGAGTGCTGGTGCAGGTGTAATCGTAGGCTGTTGCTGCGGAATAACAGTTACGGTAACCGTTTCCGTAGTCGAGCAGCCAAGCGGTGCAGGCGTTTTTGCCGTAACGGTGTAGGTGGTCGTAGTGGTTGGACTAACCTTTACCACATCGCCACTGGCACCACCGCCGCCGTTGTCGCTTGTCCATGTGATGGTAGTGCCTTTGGGGCAGTTGTTTTTGGCTTTCAGATAGAGTGTTGCCTCTGTTCCGAAGCAGATGGTGGTGTCGGTGCAGAGCGCCAATTCGGGCAGCGGCACGGCTTTCAGTTTGACATTGACTGTGGTGTCGCAGCCGCCCGGCATGGTTATTTGGCAACTGTATGGTTCTTCGCCAACCACTGTCGGTGTGATGGTCTGCGTGGCGGCTGTTGGGTCGGTAATGCCTACGCCTGTCCAGAGATAGGTTGCACCCGTGAGCGAAGAACCTGCTGTCGGAATCACAGAGAGTTGCTTCGCAGAACCAACGCATACCGAATCGATGGCGTTAGCCCCTGCTATGCCATTGATAGTGAGGTCGCTCGGTTTGGCATACACGGTAACAGTAAAGGTCGCTTCGCTTTCGCAGTTGTTGTCGTAAACGGCTTTCACAATATAGACATACTCTGCCGATGGTTGGCCGTTTGGTACTTCGTCGGTAGTTTTGATACTTGCCAAGCCGTTGAATGCGGGCAGTTCCTCGCCGTTGCGTGTCCATTCGTAGTAACTCAAGTTGTTGCCTGTGGCGTTCAGCACATACGGTTTGCCAGCACAAACCTCGGTAGGTCCTTCGATGGTAACAAATTCGTTCACCTTAAGTTCGAGGGTGGCCTTCTGCTCACAGCCCGAAGCACTTGTTACAGTTACTTCGTAGGTGGTGGTGGCGGTCGGGTTCACTACTATGGCGCGTGCTGTCGAGCCAGTGTTCCACTTGTAGGTATAGGTGAGTGTCGGTGTCGATTCTGGCTCGGCGGTCAGTGTTACGCGTGTGCCAGCGCAGATGTTCGTGCCGTCGCCAGCCCCCTCGCCTGCAATTATCGATGGTGTAATCTTCGCTGCGGGCAGTGCTTCGGCAGTAATAGTGATAGTGGCATCTTGTGCGCAGCCTGCCTTATTGGTTGCTGTTACACGGTATTCGCCAGCAGCAGTTACGGTCAAATGTGCGCCCGTAGTACCGTCTTCCCAAACGAATGTTACATCGGGATCGGGGTCAGAGGCTTCGAGTTCTATTGAGCCGCCATCGCAGATGATGTTTGCAGGCACCGATGATGTGATAGTCGGGGTCGGTTTGGGTGTAACTACCAGTTCGTACTCTTTCGGCGCGCTCTTGCAGCCGAGTTTCGTGATGGCTACCACATAGACTTTTTGCGTGTAGTCCAAATTGTTGAAGGTGTAGGTTGGTGTACCATCGCCGCCAGGCAGCAGCACAGTACCCAAGTCGTCCTCGTACCAGTTGTATTTGCCATTGATGCCTGCGCCCGAAGCGGTGAGTGTTACCGAGTTGTCGCCAGCGCAAAGCACATCGGTCGAAGCCGTAACGGTTACATCGGGCAGTGCGCTAACCACAATGTCGATAGTGGCTTCGCTGGTGCATTCGTTCACATCGGTGCAGATTACCGTGTAGGTGCTCATACCCACTACGGCAGGCGTTACAGTGATTTCTTGGGTGGTTTCGCCCGTGTTCCACTGATACGATACAAATGGATTCGGGGTGTTCGACACACGCAAGGTGGTGGATTCGCCCAAGCAAATCTGGGCTGGACCATCAATCTTCGGGTCTTCCAACTTATTGACGGTAATCGTGTGGTCGAGTGTGGTCGAGCAAGTGCCATCGAACACTTCGACGGTGTAGGTGGTCGTGTTTATCGGCTTAACGGTTTCGGCCAAGTTGGTGGAGTTGTTGTGCTTCCAACGGCAGGTGTAAGTGCGTCCATCGTCGGAAACAACCGTCAGGGTTGTTGCCGTTTCGGCGCAGAGCACTGTCGGTCCATCGATGTGCGCTTTGGGCAGTTGCACTACCTGCACGGTAAATTCGGCCTCACTGGTGCAACCGTTGGCGTTGGTTGCCTCCACGGTGTAGGTGGTGGTCAGCGCAGGCGTTACGGTGATTTGCTTGGTGGTTTCGCCCGTACTCCACAAGTAAGTGTTGCCACCCGAAGCGGTCAAGGTTACCGATTCGCCACGACAAACCTTGGCAGTACCTGTGATGGCTGGTTTCGGCAAGTCGTTGACTGTTACTTTCTTCGACACATCTTTCGAACAGCCATTGGCATCGGTTACGGTTACGGTATAGGTGGTAGTTTGCGTAGGCGTAACAGTGATTTTGCTCAATGTGCTGGCCGCGCCTTCGATTTTCTGCCACAAATACGATATACCGCCTGTGGCTTCGAGTTCAACGCTTTCGCCCAAGCAAACGGCATCTGGACCATTAATTTGCGCCGCTGGCAGGTCGTTGATATCGACTGTGAATGTTGCTGGCGTTGGATTCTTGCAAGTACCATTCGATGCCCAAACTCTATATTCTGTCTTTTTCGATGGTTTCACCGTGATAGATGGTCCTGTTTCGCCAGTGCTCCAAGTGTATGTTGCGCCATCGACATCGCTGGTAGCGGTCAGGGTTACACCGTCGCCACCTTTACACATGTTGCTTGCGCCAGTTATCTTCGGCGTTGGCAGTTTGGTAACATTGATGGTGATGTCTTTCGAACTTTGGCAACCCGCCTTGTTGGTGGTGGTTACGGTATAGACGGTGGTTTGTGTTGGGTAAACGGTTACCGTCTGTTGCTTTTGTTGCGTTGCATCGACATTGCTGCTCCACTGATAGTATTTGGCCGCGCTTGATTGCAGTACAACCTCGCTGCCAGCGCAAACGGTAGTGGCAGATGCCGTGATGGTCGGGGCAGCCACTTGTGTAACATCGACAGTGGTTTGCGCACTGCCTGTGCAGCCGTTGGCATCGGTTACGGTTACGGTGTAGGTGGTCTTTGCGGTAGGCGATACGCCAATGCTCTGCAAGTTCGGGCCTTCTTGGCCTGTACTCCAAACATAGTAACTGTAGCCAGCACCTGCACGCAAGGTGGTGGAATTACCCACACAAATAGTCTTGTCGTCGGCAGTAAGCGTCGGCACTGGTAGTGCATTGACAGTAACAGTAACCGTCGAGGAGGCTTTGCAGTCGCCCACCGTTACAGTTACGCCATAGTCTTGCGTGGCCGATGGCGCAACAGTGATGGTTTTGGTGATTTCGCCTGTGCTCCACAGGTAACTGTCTGCGGTTGGTGCAGAAAGTGTGGTGCTGCTGCCTTTGCAGATGTTCAGATTACCGCTGATGGTGGCATCGGGTTTGCGCCCGACAGCCAGAGCGTAGGTGGTCTCTATCTTACAGTTGCTTGCGTTGTAAACCGCCACTTTGTAGGTGGTTGTGCCGTAAGCAGCATTGGTTATGGTGTAGTGTTGATCGACAGCACCTGCTATTTCGGTATTGCCTATATACCACTGCCATTTCACACCATCAGAAGCCGAGAGTGTAACATCGTCGCCTTCGCAGACGGTGGTCTTGTCGGCTGTGATTTTGGCAATCGGCAGCGCCAGCACCTTGATATCGACAGTGGCGGTCGCTTGGCAGTTGCCTGCACCAATCACTGTAACGGTATATTTCGTGTCGGCGGTCGGTGTAACGGTTACAGAAGCACTGCGGCTACCGTCGTGCGCCCACAAGTAGGTGTATGTGCCTGTTGCGCCGCCCGAGGCGGTGAGTGTTATCGGGTCGCCACTGCAAACGGTGGTTACGCCTGTGTTTGTCGTGATTGTAGCCTGCGGAATCGGATTGACTTTGATAGTGCCAATGTATCGGTCGGTGCAGCCGTTGGGCAGCGTAACATCAACCCAATAGTCTTGGTCGCTTATCAGATTGTTGAATGTGGCAGTGCGATCTTTCGAACCGTTGCTCCACACATAAGTGCCACCATTGGGCCAAACGGTAAGGGTGGCAGAACTGCCAGCGCAAACCTCTTTGTCGCCCGATATGGAGATGGTCGGTTTAGGATTGACAATGACCGTAACCTGCGCTTGTGCTTCGCAGCCAGTGGCTGTAATGCGACCCGTTACTGTGAAAGTGGTGTTAGCATTGAGTGCCGCCGTGGTGTAGGTTGCACCAGTAGTGCCATCGCCCCATGTGTAGGTGTCGGCACCATCGGCTGTGATGACGGCTTTTTCGCCAGCACAAATCTCGAAATCACCATCGAAAGTGATGACTGGTTTCGGATTGACGGTAACCGTGTGCGAAACAGGGTCGCCAGTGCAGGAGCCAGTGCGCGGCGTTACAGTGTAGGTGGTGGTGGTTACTGGTTGCACTGTGATAGACGAACCAGTTGCACCAGTACTCCATGTGTAACTTTCGGCACCCGAAACGGTAAGCGTAACCGACTTGCCTTCGCAGACAGCGGCATCGCCTGTGATAACTGCTACTGGCAGCGCATTGCGTTTAACCGTTGCCGATGTGGTCGCTTGGCAGCCGTTGGCATCGGTCAGAGTAACTTCGTAAGTGCCTTCGGCATTGATGGTGATGGTTTTGTTGGTGCTGCCTGTACTCCACAGCACAGTGCCATCGCCCACGGCCGTCAGTTGCGTGCTACCACCTTCGCAGAAGGTCAGGCTACCAGTGATGCTTACCGACGGTGCGTCGTTTACATATACCGTGTGGCTCAAACGCTGCGTGCAGCCGTTTGTTCCTGTAATGGTTACCCAGTAAGTGCCTGTTGTTTGAATGTTCGTGATGACTAATTTCTCACTCTCGTAGGCGTTGTCGTCCCATTTGTAGGTTTTGCCGCCGTTGGCAGTGAGCGTTACAGTTTCGCCTTTGCAAACTTTGTCAGGGCCAGCAATCGAGCCGCTTACTGGCGTTTTGTAAGTAACGATAGCCGTAGCGGTCTCTGTGCAGCCACCTTGACCAGTTACTTTAACGGTGTAAGTACCCTTTTGATAAACATCGATGCTCTGGGTAGCAGCACCAGTATTCCACAGCCACGCCACTGCGGTCGGGTCATTCACCGTTAGGGTGGTGTAAGAGCCTTCACAAATTTCGGTAGCACCATCGATTATTGGGTTCGGCTTTTCGTAAACCTTGACGGTAACATTGGCGGTTGCTTTGCAGCCGTTGGCGTCGGTGCCAGTTACTTCGTAGTAGGTGTCGGCGGTAGGATTAACGGTAATCGATGCTTGATTGTCGCCCAAGCCATTCGCCCAAGTGTAATTGGCTGCGCCGCTGGCGGTCAGTGTAATAGATTCGCCTTTGCAGATGGCCAATTTGCCCGTATTGCTCGAGATGTTGATTGTGGGCTGCGTATTCACTGTGATGGTTTGCGAAGCCGTGCTTTCGCAGCCATTTTTCTTACCAGTAACGGTGTAGGTAATGTCCGATGTTACAGGCACAGTGATGCTTTGTGTGGTTGCGCCATTGCTCCATACATAAGTGGTTGCGCCTGTGGCAGTCAGGGTTACATTTTCGCCTTTACATACCGTTGTTGCCGAGGCGGTAATCGCCACTTTCGGCAGGTCGTTCACGGTGATTGTTTTCGCCACTTGTGCGCTTTGGCAGCCATTTTTGATGGCTATCACGGTGTAGTCGGTTGTCTTGTCGGGCGTTACAGTGATAGATGCGCTCGTTGTGCCGTCGCCCCACTTGTAGGTGTCGCCACCAGAGGCGGTCAGAGTTACTTGGTCGCCCACGCAAATTTCGGTCTTGTTGGCCGTGATGGCGGCTACAGGCAGCGGCGTTACGGTAACGGTTACTGTCCGTGTCGTTTTGCAGCCGTTGGCGTCGGTAGCGGTAACGGTGTAGTCGGTGGTGGCAGTGGGGCTTACCGTGATGGTTGCTCCTGTGCCAATACCGTCAGCCCAGACATAATCTTTCGCTCCCGAAACGGTGATGGTGGCGGTGCTGCCGTGGCAGATAGTGGTTTCGCCAACAAAAGAGAGCGTCGGTTCGGGCAGCACTTTCACGGTGTGGCTCACACGCTTGCTGCAACCCGAAGTGTTGTCGGTTACTTTTACCCAATAGGTGGTGGTGGTGGTTGGCGACACATTGATGCCCGCATTTGTACCCAAACCATTGTCCCAAAGATATTCATTGCCGCCAGTAGCAGTCAGCGCAACGGATTCGCCAGCGCAAATGGTGGTTGTGCCGTCAATCAGATTGTTGATTTTTGCTACAATAGATTTGGTCTTCACGGTGTGTGTCGCAGTGGCTGTGCAGCCGCCTTCGCCCGTGAGGGTTACGCTGTATGTGCCCGCTTTCGATACTTTGATAGAGGCTTCGCTGGCACCAGTGTTCCATGCGAATGTGCCTGTGCCAGTGGCAGTCAGAGTTATTTCGCCATCTTCGCACACTTCGGTCGGGCCTGTGATAGCAACCACAGGTTCGAGGTAAACATTCACTGTGGCCGATGTGCTATTTTTGCAACCATTGGCATCGGTGCCTTCTACGGTGTAAACCGTATTGGTGGTTGGCGTTACTGTCAGTGTGTTGCCTGTGGCAGTGCCGCCCAACCAACTCCAAATATATGTGCTTGCACCCGAAGCGGTGAGTGTTGTTTGGTTACCAATGCAGATGTCCATCGTGCCAGAAATGGCGATGGTCGGCTTCTGATTGATGGTGATGGTGTGCGTTACTGGGTCGCTCCAGCAGCCATTGGCGTTTTTGCCTTTCACCCAAACGGACATCTGACCTGTGCCAGTTACCGTGTAGGTGGCGGTCTGCGAAGTCATGCCATTGCTCCATTCGTACGAAGTTCCGCCAGTGGCAGTCAATTCTACTGTTTCGCCCACGCAGGCCGATTTGTCGCCTGTAACGCTGACCGTCGGCTTATCATAAACAGTGATGGTTTGCGAGGTGGTGGTAACACAACCCGCCGCATTTTTCACTATTATATTATATGGTGTAGTTGTAGTTGGCGATACATTGAAGATACCGCTTGTGTTGGTTTCACCGCCACAGGTGTATTCCGTGCCGCCAGTGATGGTGATGGTGGCCGTTTCGCCCGAGCAGATGGCTGCCGACAACGGATCGACAGTTACGGTTACGGTCGGTTGCTCGTGCACATTGATGGTGATGTAGCCGTCGGCTGTGCAGCCAGCAGCGTTCGTGGCAGTAACTTTGTACTGCGTGGTGGTCGTCGGACGAACGGTAACGCTCGCGCCTGTTCTGCCCAAGTCGGGCCATTCAAAGGTAACTCCTGTCGCACCCGAAGCGGTCAAGGTAACCTCTTCGCCTTTGCAAATGTCGGTCTTGGTGGCAGCAATGGTCGGCGCAGCCAAGGTCTTCACGGTTACAGTTTTCGAGGCGGTGGCGGTGCAGCCGTTAGCGTCGGTGAGGGTTACGGTGTAACTGCGCGTTACGGTTGGCGTTACAATGAGTGCAGCCGAAGTGGTTGTGCCATCGTCCCAAAGGAATGTGCCAGAACCGTAGGCGGTTAGGGTAACAGATTTCCCAGCGCAGACTTCGTCGTCGCCGTCTATCGTTACCGATGGTTTGGCATTGACGGTGATGTTTTTCTGAACGGTCTGCGTACAACCGTTGATGTCGGTCAATGTCAGTTGGTAGATGTGATTGTCGGCCGTTGGCGTTACGGTTATCGTGTTGGTTTTGTCGCCAGTACTCCATTCGTATGTTCCTGAACCAGTGGCAGTTAAGGTTATCGATTCGCCAGCGCAAACCTTATCGGGACCAGTAATTTTGGCATCGGTGGGCAGTTCGCACGCTGTTACGCGAACGGTGCGCGAAGCCGAGCAGCCGTTTTTGGTGATGGTCAGCGTATAATCTTCCGAATTTTGAACATTGGTCAAAGTCAAGGATTGGCTTGTGCCAAGCACGGTAGTGCCCTTCTTCCATTCGTAAGTATCGGCCGAACTTGCGGTCAGTGTGGTGTTCAAACCTTTGCAGACATTCAGATTGCCCGATATGGTCGGCACATCTACGGTATTGACCGTGAGCGTGTGCGATGCAGTCGAGGTGCAGCGGTTGCCATCGGTAATTTCGCAAGTGTAGGTGGTGGTAGAAGTAGCCGTTACATCAACCGTGTTGCCAACACCCAAGCCGTGCGACCAACTCCATTTCGTGCCGCCGACGGCCGTCAAGGTTACCAGTTCGCCCACGCAAGCGGTGGTCGGGCCAGAGATTGAAACTACTTCGGGCGTGAGAACAGTAATGGTAATTTCCGCCGTAGCCGAGCAGCCTCCTTCGTTGGTGGCGGTAACTCTATAAGTGGTGGTGGTGGTTGGCGAAACCGTTATCTCGTTGGTTGCTTCGCCCAATTCCCACGCATACGATTTCAGACCAGCCGTGGCAGTCAAGGTTGTCGATTCGCCTTTGCAGATGGTCTTGTTGCTCGCTGTGATGGCTACCGTAGGCACAGCAGAAATTGTCAGTGTTGTGGAGATTGTCTTTTGGCAGCCGTTTTCATCGAGTACATTGGCGCTGATGGTTTTCGTGCCTATGTCGCCCGACACTGCCGTGTATTTATAATTCGGTAAAGTAGAACCACCATCAATCCAATTTACAATAGTGCCATTGTTGATGGAGAGTGTGCGGGTTTCGCCTACACACAGATTCAAACTGCCATCGGCAGTGATGGTCGGTGCCGATGTGGGCGTAAGTTTGGTAACAGTGTGTGTAACCACGCTTTCGCAGCCGTTGGCATTGAATACCGAAATGGTGTAGGTAGTGGTGGCTGTTGGGGTTGCGGTAAACACACCTGTGGTGCTGGTTGTGCCGTTCATTGTGTAGTTCACACCGCCAGTAGCCACAATGGTAACTGACTCGCCTTCGCAGAAGTCGCTGGTCGAGGCGGCTTTGTCGATAGCGGCCGTGGGTTTATCTACCACCGTGATGTTTTTGTAGATTCGGCCTGTGCAACCGTTGGCGGTAACATCAACATAGTACTGCACATTGCCAATGGTGGTTGGCGTTACCGAGATTTTGTTTGCACCCGATGTGCCATTGCTCCAAGCCCAAGCGGTAGCACCCGTCACATTGACTTCGAGATCTACAGCCTCGCCCACGCAAACTGTCTCGTTCGATGCTGTGATAACGCCTGTCGGGATAGGATTGACGGTTACGGTTACAGGCGTTGGCGACAATTTGCAGCCGCTCGGGTAAACAATCTGAACCGAATATTCGGTGTTCTTATAGAGTGCAGGCGTTGTTATCGACTGCGTTTTTTCGCCATTGTTCCACAAGTAGGTGGTTCCTGCCTCGCCTGCTGGCGCATAGAGCGTGGTCGTGCCGCCGCTGCACACCGATGTTATACCAGTGATTTCGCCTGTGGGCTGTGGCGTTACCGTAAAGGTGTGCGTCTGCGTAGTGCCGCAACCAGTGGGCGGCGTTACTATTACCGAAACGGCTGTTTCGCTCACGCTTGGTGTGAATGTGAGTGTGGCACCGCCATTGCTGAGCGTGCCAGTTTTCGTCCATGTGTAGGTGCTACCACTGGGCGCACCGCTGGCTGTTACGGTTATTGTGCCGCCTTCGCACACCGAATTATCGCCTGTGAGTGTAATCGAAATAGGCGTGTTCACCACTATCTGCTGATAGGCTTTCGCTGTGCAGCCTTTAGCGTCGGTTACGGTAAGTTCGTAATTGGTGGTGGCGGTTGGGCTTACCGAGATGGTGGCGGCGGTGCCAAGATTCTGCACGCCGTCGCTCCATTGGGCGATTGTGCCGTAGTTCGATGCCGTGAGCGTAATCACCTCGCCAGCGCAAATGGTCGTTTTGCTCGCGGTGATGGTCGGCACGGTCGGTGTGCTTTGGGTAACTGTTACCTCTGGCAATTTTGTAGAGCAAGAGCCATTCGATATGGTAACAGAGTATTTGCCCGCCGCCGATACGGTGATGGTGCGCGTTGTCTCGCCTGTGTTCCACAGATAGGTGTAGGTCTGACCCGCTGGCGCAACAGGTGCGGCCAGCACGGTGCTACCGCCTTGGCAGAACGACAGCCCGCCAGTGATTTCGCCCGTAGGAGTATCCAGAACGGTTATATTTTTAATTAGGGTGTAGGTGCAGCCGCTCGGGTCGGTTACGGTAACGGTTACCTGTTTGCTCGCCGATGCGGTGATGGTAATCACATTGCCACTTACTGCGCCGTCGCTCGATTTGATGGTGCTGCCTGTGGGCGCGTTCACTACGGTAAGTGTGATAGCATCGCCCACGCAAGCAGTGGTTTTCGATGCGGTCAGGTCGAGGTTGGTTGGCTCTGGCGCAACGGTGATGAGTTGCGATACAGTCGATTCGCAGCCGTTGGCGTCGGTTACAGTTACCGAGTAGAGCGTGGTGGCAGTCGGTTTGGCGGTAATCTCTTGCGATGTTTCGCCAGTGGGACTCCACTTCCACGACTTACCGTCGGAGGCTTTGAGTGGCAGACCAACAGCGGCATTCGGGCAGAGTGTAGTGCCATTGGCAGCCGTAATAGAAGCCGCAGTGGGCGTATTCACGGTAACGGTAGCGGATCTGGTTAGTATGCAGCCATTTTTGGTTACACCGACAGTATATGTGCCTGCCGCCGTTACATCGATATATTGTGTGGTTTCGCCATTGGGACTCCACACATACGATTCGCCCACAGGAGCGGTCAGTCGGGTGCTGCCGCCTTGGCAGATAGCGAGCAGTCCGCTGATTTCGCCCGTAGGACCGTCGAGCACGGTAACTGTGTGCTGAAGGGTGTAGGAGCAACTGCCTTTCTTCACCGTAACGGTGAAAGTGCGGTCGGTGGTCAGTTTGGTGGTTATCGAAGCGGTGGTGCTAGATTTGTCGTCGTCCCACGCAAAAGAATCGCCATCAGAAACGAGGAGCGTGAACTCGGTCTCTTTGCAAACGGTGGTTGGTCCCGAAATGGTTGGGGCTATTTCGCTCTCTACAACGATAGTTACCGTCTTCTCGCTGGTGCAGCCGTTGTTGTCGGTAACTGTTACGGTGTAATCGGTGGTGGAGGTTGGTGCAACATTCAGCGTGGCACTGGTGGTGCTGGCTGGGTCGTTCCAAGCGTAGGTGTATGGCGCGCTGCCGCCTGTGGCCGCTGCCGTAACCGAAGCGGTGCTGCCTTTGCAGATGGTGGTGCCGCCCGTAAACGAGATAGTCGGCTTGGTATTGACTTTGACGGTTTGCGAAACGCGTGTGGTGCAGCCATTTTTAGTTACATCGACATAATAATTCGCATCGGCAGTTGGCGATACGGTAATCGATTTTGTGTTTTCGTTGGTGCTCCAAAGGTAGGTGGCATCTTCGGTCGAAACACTCAAAGTGGCACTACCGCCAGCACAGATAGCCAAATCGCCATAGATGGTCGGCGTGAGCGCAGGCTCAACCGTGATGGTTTTTTGCGCCACCACAGAGCAACCGTTGGCATCGCTCGCTTCGCAATAGATGGTATTGTCGCCAACCGTGGTCGGTGTGTAGTCGAACGATGCGCTTGTCGAAAGCGTAGTGCCGCTTTCGTCGAACCAGCGTGTGGGTGTGCCACCCGATACCGTGAGCGCTACTGGACTGCCTGCGCAGGTCTTGCTCTTTCCATTGATAGAGATGGCGCTGGCCGAGTTCACGGTAATGGTGCAGTAAACTTTTTCGCTGACGCAGCCTGTGGTAGCGTCGGTCAGTTGCACCCAGTAGGTGGTGCTGGTGGTGGGCGAAACCGTGAGCGAATTGCCGCTTCCTGCGGGGTCGCTCCAAGAGAATGTGCCCGTTCCTGTGGCTTTAATCGTTACTTGGTCGCCCGAGCAAATTGTCGATGCCGTGGGGGTCAAGGTCGGTTTCGGCAGAGCATTCACATTGACGGAAATCTCTTGCGTAGCAACCAATGCGTCGCTAGCATCTTTGATGGTAACGGTGTATTTCGTTGTGGGCGTACCCTTGGGATAAACCACATGCGTCTGCCCTTCTGCGCCATCGTCCCAATAGAATTTCGAGCCAGTAGCGGCCGAAGCGGTCAGTGTTACAGCCTCGCCGTAGCACACGGTGGTCGGGTCGGCGGTAACTGTGTAGATGTAAACATTCACCGTCGCGGCTTTGCTTGTGCAGCCATTCACTCCTTTGGCCACAACGCTATATTTTGCATCGGCAGTTACATTTGTAAGACTCAATGTTTGATTGGTACCAGCCGATGTACCCGAAGCATCGAACCACTCGTACGAGGCGGTGCCAGTCGAGCCAGTGGCGGTGATAGAAACATCGCCGCCCGACAGCACATACGCAGCCGACTTATCGACCGTAACCGTTGGTGCGGTCGATACATTCACCGTCTGCGAGCCTGTCGCTACCAGCGTGTTGAGTTCGTCGTACACACGGTACGAATACTCTGTGGTGCGGGTTGGAAAATCGCTCAAAGAGGAGCCGTCTCTCGTTTGAGTTACACCCAAATAGTCTTTCCAAGTCCACTTGTAGGTGTAACTTCCGCCATCGTCTGGTGCAAGGGTCAATTTTACCTGTTCGTTGGCGCAGAGATCCCGATTGGGGTCTTGGGTTACGGTAACAGTTACAGCCTTGGCGAGCGGAGCGAAGCCCAGCAGTGTGGCAGTAATAATGGCAAAACTCAAACTGAAGCGTTTCATAATATCAGTCTTTGGAGTGATTATTCGTTGTTTTTATGGCTTGGCCGCAACATACGGCAAGTTATAAACAGTTTTATCGAGCAAATATAGAAATTTTTCTCTTAATAGTGTGTACTTCTTAACAAAATCTGCAAAAAAATCGACAAATAGCCTATTTATCGACAAAAATGCCAAGTTATCAACAAGTTATGAACGGCTACCAATGATAACTTTTGGTCAAAAAATGCCTATTTTTCAGAAAAATTGTACCTTTGTGGCGACTCCGAAGTGCAAAAATCGTCGTGTTTTCGTCATTTTTCGGGAATTTATCAACAATTTTTATGGCAAAATTCAGGCTCATTTCCGACTATAAACCCACGGGCGACCAGCCCGAAGCCATTCGCCAACTGACCGAAGGCGTGGAACGCGGTGTGCCATACCAAACACTGCTGGGGGTTACAGGTTCGGGCAAGACATTCACCATGGCCAATGTGGTGGCAAACCTGAACCGCCCGACGCTGATTTTGAGCCACAACAAGACGCTGGCCTCGCAACTCTACGACGAATTCAAGTCGTTTTTCCCCGAAAATGCGGTGGAGTATTTCGTGTCGTACTACGACTACTACCAGCCCGAGGCCTACATTCCGAGCAGCGACACCTACATCGAAAAAGATTTGGCTATCAACGCCGAAATCGAGAAACTGCGCCTTTCGACCACTTCGGCACTGCTCTCGGGGCGGCGCGATGTGGTGGTAATTTCGTCGGTATCGTGCCTCTACGGCATTGGCAATCCCGAAGATTTTCACGACACAGCCATCGCGGTGGAGTGCGGCAAACGCCTGCTGCGCGACGACCTGCTGCGGCGGCTCGTCGATGGGCTATACACACGCAACGAACTCGACCTGAACCGTGGCAATTTCCGCGCAAAAGGCGATACTGTCGATGTGTTTCTTGCCTACACGGACTACATTTTGCGCATCGTTTTTTGGGACGACGAGGTAGAGAGCATCGAAGCCATCGACCCTGCCAACGGCCACACACTCGCCGACTACGACGCGTTCAACATCTACCCTGCCAACATTTTTGTTACCACACGCGAACGCATCAATCAAGCACTCGACCAAATTGCGCTCGACCTCGGCCAGCAGGTCGATTATCTGAACGAAATCGGCAAACACTACGAAGCCAAACGCCTCTACGAGCGCGTGAACTACGACCTCGAAATGATACGCGAAGTGGGTTACTGCTCGGGCATAGAGAACTATTCGCGCTACTTCGATGGGCGAAAACCGGGGATGCGCCCCTTCTGCCTGCTCGACTATTTTCCGAAAGATTTTCTGCTGATAGTTGACGAGAGCCATGTTACCCTGCCGCAAGTGCACGCCATGTTTGGCGGCGACCGCTCGCGCAAGCAAAATCTGGTCGATTACGGATTTCGTCTACCCGCCGCACTCGACAACCGCCCGCTGAAATTTGAAGAGTTCGAAAGCCTTGTGCATACGGCCATCTATGTGAGTGCCACGCCCGCCGACTACGAATTGCAAAAATCGGAAGGCGTGGTGGTGGAACAGGTCATTCGCCCCACGGGGCTGCTCGACCCTGTCATCGAAGTGCGGCCAAGCCTGAACCAAATCGACAATCTGCTCGAAGAGATTGCCCAGCGTGCCGAACGCGACGAGCGTGTGCTGGTAACCACGCTCACCAAACGCATGGCCGAAGAGTTGGACAAATACTTCACCAAGATGGGCGTGCGCTGCCGCTACATTCACTCCGACATCGAAACACTGGAACGCGTCGAGATTTTGAACGACCTGCGCAACGGCCTGTTCGATGTGCTGATTGGCATCAACCTGCTGCGCGAAGGCTTGGATCTGCCGCAAGTGTCGCTCGTGGCAATACTCGATGCCGACAAAGAGGGATTCCTGCGCAACCACCGCTCGCTCACACAGACCGCAGGGCGCGCAGCACGCAATGTGAACGGCAAAGTGATAATGTATGCCGACACCATCACCGAGAGTATGCAGCGCACCATCGACGAAACTAACCGCCGCCGCGAAAAGCAGTTGCGCTACAACGAGGAGCATCACATCACCCCCACGCCAATTGTCAAAAACAACATCTCGACCCTGACGCCACAAAAAGCGAAGCCAGCCCCGAACTACTATGTAGAACCCGAAACAGTGAGCCTCGCCGCCGACCCTGTGGTGCAATACATGACCCCGCAAGCCTTGGAAAAAGCCATCGCCCACACTCGCCACCTGATGGAAAAAGCCGCCAAAGACCTCAACTTTATCGAAGCCGCCCAATACCGCGACGAACTAATCAAACTCGAGAAAAAACTTTTGGAAAAGTGAAGATTTTTGAGAACATAGAAGATAGAACATAGACTTTTTAATTACTTAATTATCTAATTCCCAATTATTTAATTAAAATTTGGCGGCGTTATTGAGCGCGAATAATTCATAATTCTAAATTCAAAATTCTTAATTAAGCAAAAAACCCCTCCCCTGCTTACGCAGGTACTCCCCTTGAAAAGGGGAGAGGACTGAACCAACAGCGATGCGAACCTGTCCCCTTTGCAAGGGGACGAGCGAAGCGGAGGGGTTAGAAACGCAAATCAACAAATCTCCAAATCCACAAAAAAACGGACATGGCATGCCGCGTCCCTACTTTCGCACTTTCACACTTTCGCACTTTCATACTAATTTCGTATCTTTGCAGTTTGAAACAATCCTACGCCGAATGGTCGAACTCAACGAAATACGAAAACCCATCGCCAACGAATGGCAAAAATTTGAAACGCTGTTTGCAGACGCTTTCCAGTCGCACGACCCGCTGCTGCACACTGCCTTGACCCATGTGGCACGCTGCAAGGGCAAGCAGATTCGCCCGACGCTCACACTTTTGGCGGCGCAAATGGCAGGCGGCATCAATGTCAAATCGCACTTGGTGGCAGCCGCTTTCGAGGTGCTGCACACAGCCAGCCTGCTGCACGACGATGTGGTCGATAGCACCAACGAACGGCGCGGACGACCCTCGGCAAATGCGCAATTTGGCAACAAAACCGCCATTCTCGTGGGCGACTACCTGCTCACCAAATCGATGGAACTGGTTGTGCGCGCCGAAAATCTAAACTTGGTGCGCTGCTTGGCCGAACTCGGCAAGGAGATTACGCGCGGCGAACTGCTGCAACTGCAACACGCCTACCAACCCACCGACGAGGCGGTGTATTACGAAATTGTGCGCTGCAAAACGGCAACCCTTTTTGCCAACTGCGCCTTGGCGGGAGCCCTGTCGGCTGCAACCACGCCGCAACAAATCGAGGCGTTGCAGAAATTCGGCGAAAACCTCGGCATCTGTTTCCAGATAAAAGACGATATTTTCGACTACACGCCCCAAGCACACATCGGCAAACCCACGCTGAACGACATACGCGAAGGCAAATTCACGCTGCCACTCATCTACGCACTGAAATGCGCCCCCGAAACAGCCGCAAAACAGATTGTCGATATAGTAAAAAATGCCGATGAAATCGACAAAAATCGCACTTTTATACAGCAATTTGTAGAGCAGAACGGCGGCATCGGCTATGCGCAAGAGAAAATGGACGAGTTTCGCCAAAAATCGCTCGATTGTTTGGCCATTTTTGCCGATTCCGACACCAAACAGTCGCTGCACCAACTGTTAGACTTCGCCTTGGAGCGCGAAAACTGAACGCAGCGCACCATTTCGCCCCATCGGCAGCGAAAATCAGCAACGCAACTTTCATAGTTATTTCATTATTTGAAGATTTGAAGATTTGAAAATTGCGGTATGTACCTACAAAACTCAACCCATTAAGTCATTGAGTTATTAAGTTATTAAATTATTTTAGAAAAGTGGTGCTAAATACCGACATAAACTATCTGCCTGGCGTGGGACCAAAGCGCGCCGCCACGCTCATGAGCGAACTCGGCATACGCACCGTCGAAGACCTCATCACCTATTTCCCCTACAAACACATCGACCGCAGCCGCTTCTACACCATCGGTCAGGTGGACGAAACTCTGCCCTACATTCAACTGAAAGCGCAGATTGTCAGATTTGAAAAACGCGGCGAAGGACGCTCGCAGCGGCTCACCGCCACCATCACCGACGGCACTGGCACGATGGAACTGGTCTGGTTCAAAGGGCTGAAATTCGTCGAGGACAAATACCGCCTCAACCAACCCTACATCATCTTTGGCAAGCCGCAACGCTACGGCCGCATGCTGAACATTGCGCACCCCGAAATCGACCTTTTTACCGAAGAAAATCAGCAAAAAGTGCAAGGCTTGCAGGCGCACTACAACACGACGGAAAAGATGAAATCGTCGTTTCTCAACTCCGCCGCCCTGCGCAAAATAATCTACACCGCACTGACCGACCCCACGCTGCAAATTCCCGAAACACTGCCGCTGTCGCTCACCCAGAAATATGCGCTGATGCCACGCGACGAGGCAATTCGCAACATTCACTTCCCGAAAAATGCACGCCTGCTCGAACAAGCGCGCCGCCGCCTGAAATTCGAGGAGTTGTTCTTCATTCAACTCAGCATTGTGCGCCAGTCGAAACTGCGCGAGCAGAAATATCAAGGCTACATTTTTGGCAAGATAGGCGACTATTTTACCCGATTTTATCGGGAATTTTTGCCCTTCGAACTGACCAACGCCCAAAAACGCGTGCTGAAAGAGATTCGCGCCGACCTCGCCTCGGGGCGGCAGATGAACCGCCTGCTGCAAGGCGATGTGGGCAGCGGCAAAACCATGGTGGCATTGATGACCGCGCTCATCGCCATCGACAACGGCTTCCAAGCCTGCATCATGGCACCCACCGAAATTTTGGCGACGCAGCACTTCCAATCCATCTCCGAACAGGTCGAAAAAATCGGGATAAATGTGCGGTTGCTCACTGGTTCGACCAAAAAATCGGAGCGCGAAACCATCGACAACGAACTGCGCGACGGCTCGCTGCAACTGCTCATCGGCACGCACGCCCTGATCGAAGATAATGTCGTGTTCAAAAATCTCGGGCTGGTGGTTATCGACGAGCAACACCGCTTTGGCGTGGCACAACGCGCTAAACTTTGGAGCAAAAACATACAGCCGCCGCACATTTTGGTGATGACCGCCACGCCCATTCCGCGCACGCTGGCCATGACCATCTACGGCGATTTAGATGTTTCGGTTATCGACGAACTGCCGCCCGGTCGCAAGCCGATTGCCACCTACCACTATTTCGACAACCGCCGCGCCGCGCTCAATCAGTTTCTGAAAAAGCAAATCGACGCTGGGCGGCAGGTTTACATCGTCTATCCGCTCATTCAAGAGTCGGAAAAACTCGACCTGAAAGACCTCGAAAACGGCTACCAGCAGGTGCGCGAAGCCTTTCCCGACTACAAAATCAGCATGGTGCACGGCAAGATGAAAGCCGCCGACAAAGAGCGTGAAATGGCCGATTTTGTCGCAGGAAAAACGCAAATAATGGTGGCAACCACCGTGATAGAAGTGGGCGTGAATGTGCCGAATGCCAGCGTGATGGTCATCGAAAACGCCGAACGCTTCGGGCTGGCGCAACTGCACCAACTGCGTGGGCGCGTGGGGCGCGGTGCCGACCAGAGTTACTGCATACTGATGTCGCGCTACGAACTGAAAAACGACACCCGCCGCCGACTGCAAATAATGGTCGATTCTACCGACGGTTTTGTGATTGCCGAAGCCGACCTCAACTTGCGCGGTCCTGGCGACATCGACGGCACCATTCAGAGCGGACTGCCCTTCGACCTGAAAATTGCCGACCTTGCCCACGACGGCAAAATTTTGCAAGCCGCTCGCACCATTGCGCAAGACCTGCTCGCCGAAGACCCCGACCTGTCGTCGGACGAAAACAGATGTCTCGGCGCACAACTGGCCAAACTGACCAAAAGCACCATCAACTGGGGCGTGATTTCGTGAAAAAGCGCTTATTTAGATTCAGTCTAAATAACAAACATACAAAATCTATCGATAAAATCGGACAAAATCGAATTTTATGAAAAAATTTTTCAGAGGATTCAAATACGCTTTTTCGGGGCTTGTAGCCGCCACCAAAAGCGAGTGCAACATGAGGTTTCATCTCTGCGCCATGGTTTGCGTGGTGGTGGCTGGTTTCGTTTTTTGCATCTCTGCTACCGAATGGCTGGCTGTGCTGCTCTGCTGCGGCATGGTGGTTGGGGCAGAGATGCTGAACACCGCCATCGAAAAGTTGGCAGATGCGGTAGAACCTGCCAAAAACGAGCGCATAAAATTTGTGAAAGACGCGGCAGCAGGTGGCGTTTTGGCGTGTGCCATCGCGGCGGCGTGTGTCGGGCTGATAATTTTCGTTCCAAAAATAATCGCACTCTTTTAGCATGAAGATAAAGCAGATTTTCGACCATTTCATCGGCATTTTTTACCCGAATCTTTGTTGCGCTTGCGGCAAAGTTTTGGCGGTTGGCGAAGAGTCCATCTGCATGGACTGTCTGCTGCACCTGCCACGCACACGCCTGCACCTCGAGTGCGACAACAAACTCGAAAAACGCTTTTGGGGCAAGGCCGCCATCGAGCGCGCCACCGCCTTCTACTACTTCGAAAAAGGGTCGCGCTACCGCACCATTCTCCACCAGTTGAAGTACAAAAACGGCACGCAAATCGGCTTTGTGATGGCAAAATATGCCGCCACAGAGTTGCTCGAATCGCCTGACTTTCAACAATTTGATTACATTGTGCCTGTGCCGCTCCACCCGAAAAAATTTGCCAAACGCGGTTACAACCAAGCCGAGTGCATTGCCCAAGGGCTGGCGGCGGTGATGGGCGCGCCTGTGGAAACGAAAAATCTCTACCGCGCCATCGAAAATCCCACGCAGACGAAGAAATCGGTGTACGAGCGTTGGGAAAATACCAAGGGCATTTTTGCGCTGCACGATGCGCATCTGTTTGCCGACAAGCGCGTGCTAATTGTGGACGATGTGCTGACAACAGGCTCCACGCTCATCGCTTGCGCCGAGGCGATATTGGCGCAGACACCCACGGCGCACATCTCGGTTTTCACGCTGGCGGCAGCATAAAGGGGATTTCTATAAATTCCCCGTTTTATAAAAATTTTAATAACTGCGGAATTCCTTGAATACTTTTGTGCGCTTTTTGTTTTTGGACTGCATCTCTTTGACTTTCACTCAATTACAATGCCACCGCATTGTGCTTTCGCTCAAGCCAAATATCTGCTAGCCCAAAATTCAAAAATCACTACAAAGAAATTTATAGAAATCCCCTAAAAAAGTGTGGTAAAATGGTCGTTTTATCCATCGCAACATACATTTTCGTTGGGCTTTATGCGCTGATGGTCGTTGCATTTGCTATCGGCTGGCGGCGGTTGCCGCATTTTGACGAAAAAACGCCGATGAAAACGCCTATTTCGCTCGTTGTTTGCTGCAAAAACGAAGCCGACAATCTGCCGCACCTTTTGGCGACAATCGCCCAACAAACGCACCCCGATTTTGAGGTGATTTTTGCCAACGACCACTCGACCGACGATACCGCAAAAATTCTCGATGAATTCTGCAAAAATCACACTTTTGCGCACACTTTCGACACGGTTGGCAACGGCAAAAAAAACGCCCTGCGCGAAGCCATTGCCCGCACGCACCACAACACCATTGTCTGCACCGATGCCGACTGCACGCTGCCGCCAAAACACCTGCAAACCATCGCCGATTTTTTTGCCGAAAATGCGCCCGATTTGCTGATTGGCAGCGTGAAAATGGCGCACAATGGCACACTGTTTCAGCAACTGCAAGCGTTGGAATTTGCCTCGCTGGTAGCATCGACGGCGGGCGCGTGCGGCGTGGGCAAACCCATCATGTGCAATGGTGCAAACCTCGCATTCAAAAGGCAGGTGTGGCAGGCCTGCAGCGACCAACTGCACGACAGCACGCCTTCGGGCGACGACCTGTTTTTGCTGCACGCTGTGAAGAAAATGGGCGGTAAAATTGCCTTTTTGAAGAGTGAAAACGCCGTGGTAACCACGCAGCCGCAGGCTACGCTCGGTCGGTTTGTGCGCCAGCGTGCGCGGTGGAGTTCCAAAGCCACCGCCTACACCGACCCTGCGACCATTGCCGTGGCGTGTGTTGTTTTGGGTGTGTCGCTGCTGATTTTAGCCGATTTTATCGGCATTTTTTGGCAGTTTGCCACGCTTGTACCGTTTCTCGTCGCTTTCGGCGTAAAATTTGCGATAGATACGGCATTTTTAGCCATTTTCCTGCCCTTTACGCAGCAACGCCGACTGCTACTCCACACACCCCTTTTGAGTGCGATTTACCCCATCTACATCGCCTACGCTGCCCTACGCGGCCTCACAGGGAAAGTTCGGTGGAAATAGGGAGAAGATTCAGATATTTTCTCCAAATGTAACGGACGATTCTTTGAACCAACCTTTCTGCTCTGACAGATAGAAAAAATAGATGAATCCAAGATACAATACGATGAGAATAAACACCGCTACCTCTATCCAGACCGTAGCCTTAAGAATTGGTTCACGCGACTGAACATCAATATAAGCCAAGATATTGTGTATGGTAAATGGTTGTTCGGTTGCTTCAAATGCGGTCAAATGATTGTCAATGCCATTGGCAAACGACTCCATATAAGAGATATACGCATTCACCCCTACTGCTTTCACTATAAAATTAACATCGGCATTTTCGTCTAGATAGGTGCGTAACGAGCGACTATCTGACAAAACTCTGCGCAATTGTTCCTTTTCTAATACTTGATTGCAGTAATCGGGCGAAATGCTATTGAGATACAACTCGAAAGTTTGAATGCCTTTTTGCATTCCTTGCTCCATCTTTGAGGGCAACAACGCACAAAGCACCAAAAGCAAAACGCCTATTATGGGTGCTAAAACAGTCCCCACAATCAATAATTTTTTATAAGAAAAATCGGGAGCGGGTTGAAGCACATAACGGACTATGGCGTATGCGCCACCAATAGCCAATAATGCAAAAAGAATAGCAAAAGCAATATACATAACTATTACACTTTTTGGGGTGGATAATAAATGACGGTTTTTTGTGGGCGACAATTTTCTTTGAGTCGTTCTTTGAGCGGTTTTCTAAGCGATTTCAGCGTCAAATATGCTTCAGGAATGCCCAAATCGCGCAGTACAATTTTGGCAAGCAACCGCCCACATGGGGCTTGCATATATTCAGTAAAAGTATCGGGGCGCAGTGTTGGCGTATTGCGCTCGACAAGTATATGGTACTTGCGCTTTTTGTCTGCCCACGAGTGAAAAATTTCGATGGCTTTATACAGGCACATAAAGACCAAAAGTCCTTGCACAACCACAAGCCACCAACCTATACGATAGCAGGGAACAACGCCTATGCCTCCTCCTACAACGCATAGGAGAAAGGCATAGGAATTGAGATACATGAACCTCGGAAAAGTCGCGATAGTTCTTGTAGTCGGCATTTTATTGAGCCGAAGCGATGGCTTTATAGAAAGCATCAACTACTTTCTGTGCTTCCGATTCGTCCGATACAGTCAGTTGCACTTCCGTACGCTGTGTAAACGACTCGTAGAACAGAATGTACTGCTGGCAGAAGCAGCCAAGGAATGTACCCCTTTTAGCATAGCCAATCTCTTTTACACTGCTCGGCAGCAAATAACTCATATTCTTGGCTGCATTGAACACCCAGCACAAAATGTCTTGTCGAACCTCTACCACGCGTTTGTTGGTGATAACTACAAAACCTTTGCGTTTGTGCCCCATAATAAGAGCCAAAAATTTTTGAATTTTTCCCCAAATGCGCGCCAACGCATTGTTACTCGTTGCCCACAATTCGGCCTCAAGTTCGAGAATGAGTTCTTCTCCTTCTGTAAGGATAAGACCAGATTTTAAGTTTGCCATAACATAAAAATTTAAGAATAAATCCCCTACTCTATTTCAGGCTTTTCGGGGGCCGCCTAATATCAGTTGCGCCCTACTTTTGGTAGGCTGCTACAAGTTTTTCGATGGCTTGCAAGAACTCCTGTTGGTCGCCAGTGCGCGTTATGGAGTAACTGTAAATGTCTTGTGGGCTTTCGCTCTGGTAGTGCAGCACATTGGCGCGCCACTGCGACGCTATTTTGCGCTCGGTGCCACCCACAAATTTGAAGCGTATCCAGTCGGACTGCTCCTTGATTCCGCTGATGTTTTTGTAGAATACAGTCTCCTTGTCGTAGCCGTCGAGGTCGTTGGTGAGCGTGTTCCAGCGTTTTTCTACAAAGGTAACCTTGTCGCGCTGCGGAATGACGATGATGTAATAGATCACGCTCAACACTTGCCCGGGATCGACCATCAGATTATCGTCGTTGTCGATGCAACGGAAGAAGTTCAGCAGATAGATTTTGCCCGCCACATCGCGCTCGTCGATATTGAGGTCTTGTAGCGTTTTGGTAACTGGGTCGCCAATGCCGTCGAAGCCTTTTTTGCCCAAAAAGCGTGCGCAGAAATTGACATAATCGTTCACTGTCGGTCGGTTGTAGAACCTATCCAACGCCTCTTCGTAGGCTTGTCGGTTGGCTGCGTTCTGCCGCTTGGTGCGTTTTCGGCTATTGCTACATTTGGCAAAATATACGGTTTGGCAAATAAGGAACACAAGCAAAGGCGAAAGCATCAGCAAGAACCAGAATAGTGTCCCTTTGGAGCGTTCCACATACCTGATTTCGAATGGGCGTTGCACCGTTTCGTCGGGGCGTCCCCACACCAAATCGGAGCGTTTGCCCTCTGCGTCGATTGTTTTGTAGCCGTAAATCATAATCAAGTCGGTGGTCAGCACCAAACTGTCGTTTTGCTGCGCCTCTTGAATGGCTTGACGCTCTTTGCGGGTTTTGCCCACGCCGTGGTCGGCTATCTCGTAGGCGTTGAAAATGCGCCCCGAACAGCCTGCTATCCACGAAAATACAAAAGTGAGCACCAGCATCGTGATAAGCCCTTTCACCAACTTGCCGATAGGCCAGCGCGGCAACGACAACACTTCTGGCTCATCTGGTTCCCAGAGATTTTCGAAGAAGTTGCGGCGCTCCGCCACCGAAGCCAGTGCGGTTATTTTGTCCTCTTTTTCGTGCAAACCGTAGTCGCGAGAACTTGGGAAATAGCAAACACATGCGTCCAGCCTGCCGTAGGGCGGTTTCGAGAATAGATTGTTGCAGTTGGAGCAACTGTAACTGCCGTCGTCGTTGCGCGACAGTGCGCCCTGTTTGCCGCAGGAGGGGCAAACATAGGCACGCATATTGTATTTTTTGCGATAGAGTCCCGAATCGTCGATGGTGCTGCCGCCACGCAACTTGCTGAAAAAGAGTTGGTTTTTGGGGTCGGTTAGGCGCACATGCTCCTCAATCTCTTCCAATTCGCCACCCTCGGGCGCAATGCTGCACGCCTCTTTGACCAGTTCGGCAGGCTGCTCTTTGCTTTGCAGACCGTTGCTCACAAATGCGCCTTGTGCCACAAAGGCCATCAGCGCAAGGTACTTGCGTTTCCGCTGCATTTTGATGGCCGTTTCTATCCACTCTTCGATACGGCGCGCCTCGTCGTGTTCGATGTTTTTGGGCGAGCGACCAGCGATGAGCGACAGCGCATAGTAGTAGTACATGTCGGGCTCCATCGGCGACAAATCGACCGCCTGCTTGAAGTTGCGCTGCGCCAATTCGTAGTTTTGCAGACGCAGGTAGAACAAGCCCATTGCAAAGAGCGCATTTGTATCTTTCGGATTATCGTCGGATTTCTTTTTGAAGAAATTGATGTACTCCGACATGCGCGTGCCGTCGATGCGCAGTGGGTCCACTTCGGACTTGATAAAATTTTGACCGCCGCAGTAGGGGCATTTGTCCAGTTGGTCGAGGCCTATCGGACCGCCACAATTGGAACATTTCAGGGTTTCTAATTTTGCCATATTAACTTCGTGCCATATTTTTCACTATACCAATCTCTTCGACGGCCTGCTGCACAAACCGCTTGACGCTCTTGTCCACTTCGATGAACTTGTCGCCCTCGGCGGCTTCGGCAGCGTTTTTCAGTTCGTTGCTTCGACGCAGAATTTCGTCCAATTTCTGCATAGCCATCGTGTTTCGCATCACATTGGGAGTGAGGAATTTCATTGCGTCAGCCAACTTATGAAAGTCGCGCCCATCGACCGAACTATCGCCCACCATCTTGGTGGTGCAGATGTTTTGGTAACCCACCGCAATAAACTGCATATTGCCATACAAATCCTGCTGGCGGTTGCGCTCGTCTTGCTGCCTTTGGACCGAATTTTTGTGCGCCACATCAGCGTTGTAGAGCAGCGTGGCTATCAGTGCCACAACGGCCGTGGCAATAATCAGAATGGAAAAATAGGTTTTCGACAACACCGAGTTGGCACTTGCTATGTCTTCCGAAACCAATGCGCCCGGCACGGCAAAAAGGTGAACGAGCAGCATTGTGCCGACGCTGAACAGGAAGAAAAGTATGCCGTAGGTCCAAACCACAATGTAGAATGGTGTGGAAACATTGCGTGTTTTGGTGAATGCGAGCAGCAGTGGGAGTGCTATTTCCAGCGCAAGCGTCAGCCCGAAATTGAATTTGTAGAGAAACGACATTTCGGCGGGCTTCAGCAGCAGAAAAAGTCCTGTGGTGGCAGCAACCAGTATGCCCGCCACCAAAATGGCTGTATTATAACCTTTGTTTTTCATAATCTATAGGGGACTTTCATAAATTCCCCATTTTATAAAAAGTTTAACAAATAATGAATTTCTGAACACTTTTGTGCGCCTTTTTGTTTTCGGGCTGCATCTCTTTGTCGTTACATTGCTGGTGGTGGCGGTGGTGGAACAGTACCAAACAGCGGTGTAAGTTCGGCGCAAGCACTGGCTTTTTCCCATTGTGCCATGCCCGGTTTCCAAACGAAGGTGTCGCGTGTGAGTTCGCCGCTCTGTACCTTTTGCGCCAGTGCGTTCATATCGAATGGACCTTGTTGCGCGTTGTTCACCAAAATGTGGAATGCAGCCGCTGTTGGTGGTGGTGGCGGAACGCTTCCAGCCTGTACGCCTGCGCCCATCACGCCAGCCATCTGCCCCATCTGCGAGCCAAATGCGCCGCCCATGCCGAAGCCCATGCCGAGCCCCATGCCTGCGCCCATCAGTTGCCCTGCGCCCTCGTTGCCAGCCGCCTCGCGCATAACATCGAACTGCTGCTCCTGTTGGTAGGTGTAGCCCTCGCGTGCACGCTTGCGAGCCAGTGCCATCGACTCGAAATCCATGGCCGAAGCACTGGTTTGCGCTTGCAGAATTTGCGCCACATTCGGGTCGTCTTTGTCGAAATTGATAGAGGCAACATCGAAGTTTGTTATGCGCAAACCGTAGGTAGCGAACTCCTCGTTGATGGCGTTGCGCACAAAGTCGGACACCTCGTCCAAGTAGGCACTCAACTTGACGATGGTGATGTTGTTTTGTGTAACATAGCGGCTGATGCAACTCGACAATTTTCTGACAATCAGCGATTTGAACTGGTCGATAATGTCGTCGTTGGTAGTTAGGTGCAGTGTGCCAACCATCTGCACAAGAAAAGCCGCCGAGTCGGAAATTTGGATACCATATTCGCCAAACGAGCGCACGGGCACCGAAACTTGATAGAGCGGGTCGAGCAGATCGACGGGGCGCGGTGTGCCAAATTTCAGGTTACGGCGCACTGTTTTGTTCACATACCACACTTCGGCAGTGAATGGTGTGCGGTCGCCAAACGGCAGATTGACCAATTTTTGCAAAATCGGTATGTTGTTGGCCGACAGCGTGTGTGTGCCAGGGCCGAACACATCGGCCACTGCGCCGCCTTTGAAAAAGACGGCTTCTTGGCTTTCGTTCACTATCAGTTGTGCGCCTGTGGTCAAATTGTCGTACGGAAATTTCCATACCAATTCGTCGGCTTCGCCGTTGTATTTGATGACATCTATCAAGCCTTTGCGCTCAATTCCTTGACCGTCGTAGGTGATACCATCGGTGCGTTGTTTGTTGAATAGTCCCATGAGTGTAGTTTGGTTAAGTTGTTTCTCTCTCTTTTTCCCGATTTTTAGCAGGAAAAAGTGTCTTGACTCTCGTAATTTTTGCAAAAAAAGTTGTTACGGCACAAAACTGTGGCCGTAGCAACTTTTTGAAAACAGATTTGATTATTCCATTTTGTTCATCTCTTTCTCGAACTCTTGTTTGAAGCGTTCGTACTCGAAATCGATGCGGAGTTTGTCGTCGTTACGCACTTTGTTTGCCACTTTGGTCATCACATCGGTGCCAGCCAGTTCTACCACAATATAGCAGCGGAATTTGCCGTCTTGTGTGCGTTGCGTTTCGTCGCAAATAACGATGGTGCCGTTCAACTCTTGGTTCACAACTTGGCGTGCGAGGTCTTGGTATTTGCCTTTCACCTCTTCGTCCATACCCATTTCGTACGACGAAGCATAGTTGTCGGTAACGCGTTTCATCAGCACATTGATTTGTGTGGCCAATTCGGCGCGAGCAGCCACCAAAGCCTTGTCGCGAGCCACTTGCAAACTGGTGCTATAGCCTGTACCCAAAGCGCGCAGTTGGTCTTTGGTGCTTCTGTACTCTTTGCCCGAGCAAGGCACGGTTACAGCCACATCGCCTTTGTAGGCGGCCTGTTTTTTCGTACCGCAAGCCGCCAAAGCCATAGCGACTGCCAAACATAAAACTACTTTTTTCATTTTTCCTTGATTTTTAGGGTTTAACATTGAAAAAATTTGATTCTACTTGATGAAAAATTTTTGGGATATTTTTTTTGAATCTACGGCAAACACAACTTCCAAATAGTTCTGTTCGTCGGGATAGCAAGCCGTGTCAAAGTCGAAATCGACCACGCACAAGCCATCTTGGGTGGCGTATGCCATCTGCGTGAGGCAGTTGGTTTTCAGCGAGGGCTTTTTGTTGGTAGTCAGTTGCTTACCGCCAAAAAACGGTGCAAACACCACCTGTTCGCGCGACACCTCGATGGGGCGCAGCGTGATGTCGCCCAAAAGCGATGTGTAGCGGTCGAGTATCGCGCCGCAGGTTGCCACGCGGTGGTCGCCGTCCATCAGGCTCTTGCGAAACATACGCAGTTCCGACACACGCGCCGTCATCTCTTCTATCGAATTGTAGGCTGTGAAATCGTCGTCGGCAAAGGCCTGCACCTGCTCGTCCAACTTCCGCTCCTGCTCGTTGAAGGCATCGACAAGATACTCCAAATCGAACTTGCTGAACGGATATTTGATGTGGTAGCGATAATAGACACGCTTCCCATCTTTGAGTTTTTCCCAATAGGAGTCGGCGATGTTCGACTTTGTTACACGCTGCAAAAACGGAATGTTTGCGCCTTTGGTTTCTACTTTCGACATATAGAGCGACGCAATGTCCGAACTGTTGTTGCGCGTTTCGTCCACAAGCGTGTGCGAGGTGTTGGCTTTGACTTCGGCAGCGATGGAGAGCAAAATCTCTTTCTGCACCGCCATAAACGCCACATCTTTGGCGGTTTCCAAGTCGCCGCCTTCGCCCGAAACAATCAAAAAGCCCTGTTCTGTGCCGCCTACCCATTTGGGCGCGCGACCAGCCTTATCAACAACCTTTTCGGCGGCAAAAACCGACAGGCACGCCGCACAAAAACATCCGATGAAAACGAACTTTTTCATAATTACCACCAATTTACGCTATACGACCCTGACGAATCGGACGAGCCTTTCAAGATAGACAATACCGAGTCGGGATTACTTTTGACTACGCCAGCAGCGGCTTTTTTGGCCGCCTCGACCACCGACATTTCCGAAGCGGCTGGAGCGGCAGGCTCCTGAATGGCTATCGGTGCAGGTGTTACAGTCTCCGCTGCGGCAGCAGTGGGCTGTTCGGGTTGTGCGGCAGCGGGGGCGGGCTGTTGCTTGGCGGCGGCAGCCGCTGCCAAAGCCTGCTGATACTCTTCGGCCTCGCGGCGAAGCGTCTCTTTCATCTCGTGCTGCAACGCCTCTACCTTGCGATACGACGGCGCTTTCGGATTGATGGTTGCCAAAATGGCGTTTGCTTTTTTGGCCGAAGCAGCATCTTGGTTGGTCAGCCATGCGCTACGCGCTTGCCCAAGTTTGGCCAAGCAGTCGCGCTCGATGCGTGCCAAGAATACCTCGTTTTGCAGTTCGCGCACTTGGTCGTACGATGGTGCTTTCGGGTCGATTTCGAGCAGAATGGCATTGACCTCTTCGGCGGTGGCATCGTCCTGATTGGCTTGCCAGAGGCTGCGCGCACGGTTCAGTTTTATCTGGCAGTCGCGGTCTATCTTTTGCAAAAAGATAGTTTCCGTTTCGGCCATACACTTGTCGTAGCACTCTTTGCAAACATCGGGCACTTGCAGCAGTTGCAGAATGGCAGCATCGTACTCGTCGCGTGCGGCGGTGGTTTGTGCCGATTTCAGAATAAAGTCGCACTGTGCATTGTAATACTCGATGATTCGGTTTTTGCCCTTATCCAAGAATGGTTTGAAAATCGGGTCGTTCACCTTCACATTTTTCAGTGCTGCCAGATAGGCTTTTGCTTCGGTTTCGCCAACGCCTTTCACGGTGAGCGAAGTGCTCGAAAAGAGCGTCCCATCGACACCGTCGCCCACATAGAAATCGATGTTCAGTGTGTAGGCGTGCATAGGCGGCGCGGTGGGTGTGATGTCCTTGGTAAGCACATTCACTGTGGCGGTTACGATAAAGCGCGATTTGAAATCGGCTCCAGCCATGCCATTTTTCACAGCCACTTGGCGCAGTTTGTTCAGTAGCACTGTCTGCGCAGCCTGTGGCATATCGGTTTCGGGCGAGATAAACGCCGTCAGGCAGATTCGTCCGAAGTCGTCTGCTTTGCCCTGCTTGTTTTGTGCAGTGGCCGACAGGCAGACGAGGCTCAACAATGCGATGGCTAACTTTTTCATACTATTTTCCTCCTATAACCAGTTGTGCTTGTCCCAAACCCTGCATCATCAGTTTTGCGTCGATGCCGTAGTTGTCGCGCAAGAGTTTTTGCAAATCGCGCGCCCAACTGCGTGCGTCCAAATCGCGTCCTTTCTCGTTTTTCAGCGGGATACGCACCTGTTCGAACAACATCATATTTTCGGTGGCATCGCTCAGGTTGAAACTGCCGTTCACGGTGTTTTCGGCCACCCACTCTTCGATGATTTCGCTCAATTCGCGGCCATCGACTTCGTATTCCAATCCGTCCTCGAAATCGTCCCAAACCTTGACACGCAAAACCATTTCACGCCCAGTTTTTTCTAGATTGGTGAAATAGTCCATCAGTTGGTCGCAGAATGGGCGAATGTGTCCCTGAATGGCCTCTTCGACCAAAATGGGAATCTCCACAGTCGAGGAGTAGGTCGGATTGCCCGTGCCCGACGAGCCAGCCACCTGTTTGTCGGTGTAGGCGTCGAGTGCTTGCAGGTTGAAGGTGAGCGATTTTTGGCTACCGCCTTTCAACGAGTTGATGCTCCAAGTCAGTTGCAGCCAGATGTCGGCTTTGGCGGTCTTTTTCAGTTTGTCGATAGGCGATTCAGCCACCTCGGCACCCTGTTTGCTGGTGAGCATGGCATCTTCGGCCGACTGGTTTTTGAGCGTTTTCAACGACGACTCCAAGTTTTTCAGCGGAAATCCTTCGCGTGCCATCAGTTCGTTCATCTTGCTGATAGCCAGCAGCAGGTCGGGGTCGCTTGCCAACGCTTTTTCGTAGTCGGGTACATACTCGGTTTTGCCCAAATTGTCGTATTTGGTCATGTAGCCGTGTTGGTTGCACCACACATTGCTCGGCACCACCATGATGGTCGGTTTTTTGCCCGTAAGCACTGTGCCTAGCGATTTGATGATGCCATCGTCTTCCAAGCGTTTGCGCAGTTGGTCGGTTTGCACCACCACCACAATGCCGATTTTGTACTCTTTGCCCACCTTTATTACTTGGTCGGGCACGCCATTGCCTACAAACGACACATAGCGTTGAAACAGGCCGCTATCTTTGAAAAAATTGTCGAAATAGGCGGCATTTTGCGTTTCTACATTCGGGTCGTCGATGATTGGCGCGCGCCCTACAATGCCGTTTTGTCCAGGAAATCCCTTGAACATGATGCCGTGCACTGCATTTTTGGCGGCTTGTGCCGTTGCCAAATTTGGGTTACGCGCGTATGTCCACACGCGCACGATGGTGGTGCCCTGCGAAGCCTGCCCTACGGCAGCCTGCAACTCGTAGCGCCATTTGTAAGTGTCCTGCTCAACCTTGCGGCTTTGAGCAAAAAGCGTTGAGGCACACAATAGTGCGCCCAACGCGAGCATTAAACCTTTTTTTGTTTTCATTATTCAACTGCTTTTCTGTATTGACCTTCGATAATCAGCATACCGGGGTAGAAGTTGGTACCCGAAGCCACTTTGAATGTGGTAGCTGTCAGTTCGGAGCCCGACTCTTTTTCGCTGGCTGCGCCGTAGCGGTTGTCCCACACTTTGCCGCTGACTTTGAGCGTGCCTACTTTTTTGTATCTGGTGCGACCTTTGTCGTCGATTTCCATTTGCAGCACTTGGAATTTGCTCTTTTTATCGATACCCTCTTTTTCGCCGATTTGAGCCGTTACGCTCGCCACTTTGCCTTTTTTGTCGAGTTCAACACTGATAATTGGGGCTTTCACTTTGAAGTCTTCGTACTGTTTTTGCAGCGAAGCGATGTTGTTATCCAACGAACGCGTGGTAACCAGTTTGATAAGTTCTTTTTGGTCGTACGAGCCTTTCAATTTCGATTTTGCGGCGTACTCATATTGGTAGGCGGCAGGTTCCATGCGGAAAGTGGTAGAGTCGGCAAGGAAAGCGGCTATCTTTTCGGGGTCGCCCGTTTCGGTATAGTATTTATCGTAGAAGATGTTGGCAATGCTGTCGTTCCACTGCAAGCGGTAGAGGTAGGAGTAGGTGCGCACCTTGAATCCGCCCACATACGGCTCGATGAATTTCATCAGCGTTTTCATCATCTCTTCGGTAGCGTTCGAGTTGTCGCCCGACAGCATGTTGAGAATCAGATCGACAGCGCCACCTGTGGTTTGCAGAATGAGTTTGGCCAACTCCATCTGCTCCTCTTTCGACACATATTGTATGTCGTTTATCAGAATGTAGGTGTTGCCAATCAACTCTTCGCCAGCGTCGGCCAGAAGCCCCTCGCCGCGCACGGTGTTGCGCACTTTGGCAATGTCGAGTTCCGAAGCGTTGTAGTTGCCACGCTCAACAAGCAGATCGACATCGAACTTCTGCTGGTTGTTTTTGTAGAAACCAAACCACTTGGCCACCAGCGTTTTTGCCACATTGTTTCTGTTGAGATAAGCGAGCAGCGAGTCGCGGTTCTCTTCTTGTGCTTTGGTCGAAAGCACAGCACCCCAAACGGTTCTCAATTTCAGATCTTCGGCACTGAGAAAGCGGCTCTCCATGTCGATGTTGTGATCGTCGTACTTGTCGGGACACGGGATGTCGGAAAAAGCGGTACGGAGTTCGTTTACAAAGGTGTCGGCTGGGTTATAGACCATCCAAGTAGAGAGCGAACTGCGGTTGTACTTCATTTTGTCCGCCAAGTTGTTTTGAGCATTGATGCCCACAATTGCTGCTGCGAGCAACAGAGTCGAGCAGAGAAAAAATTTCTTCATGGTTGAAAAAAAAATTAAAAAAGTTAAACAATAGCGGGCAGATTCAACTTTTGAGATGTATTATTTGATTTGGCAAAGGTAAGTAAAACTTTTCACTTTTCCAAACACAAATGCACTCTTGGTCGAATTTGCGCCGCCGCAAAGTTACACTTTTTTCTTATAGTAAAGAAATTTTTTACCAAAAATACCGTAAAATCTTGTTTTCCGAGAATACAACGAGCCGTAATTATTTGTAATTTAGAGAGTTATGAGAATGGAAGAGATTCATATAGGTCAACTTGTGAAAGCGACTGTAAGAGAAAGGCGCATCAAAGATGTGGAATTTGCACGCATGATAGGCCGTAGCAAGCAAAATGTTTACGACATGTACAAACGCAACGATATGGAGGTAAAATTACTTCTTACTTGCTCCAAGGCGTTGCAGCACAATTTTTTCGAAGACATCTACCCTACCAAGCGCCAGCACGACGACGAGGCCATCGACCGTGTGTTCGACACACTGAAGGCGATAGTGAAAGCCAACTCGCGCGACTGCTAACCGCACCGTTACATAGCAAGCCGAACAGCGATGCCTGCTTTCAGCCAACGACTGGGCTGGAGTATGCCGCCGTAGTCGTAGTATTTCAGACCGATCAGGTTGCTGCCCTCGACAAAGATGTTTAGTCGGTCGTTTTGCCAAAAAAGTCGGCCATCGAGCAGATAGATGGGTTTGTAGCGTTGCAGCGCGCCGTCGATGTCGGTGTAAGTGCCTTCGCGCTGCTGGAAAGCGAACTGCCAACTTGCGCCAAACCCTTTGTAGATGCCGTGTGCAAGATTGAGCGTGAGTTTGTGGCGCAGATAGTCGAGCGCATATTTCGAGAGCAGTTCGCCCGCATCTTTGGTCAGTTGGCAGTAGGCGTAGCCGATTTCGATATTTTTCAGCCAATAGCCGTGTGCATAGGCTAGCGACACCTCGCCGCCAAAAGCATCGACGCGCGTGTGGTTCACGCTACGCCACCGCTCTTCGTCGGGCGTTTTCACCCAGTCAATTAGATTTCGGCCAATGCGATAGTAGGCATTTAGGCTTGTGCGGAAGCCTTTTTTGTTCCAATGTGCGCCGATTTCGGTAGTGAGGCTCTCTTCGGGTTGCAGGTGCGGATTGGCCGCCTGCGTGGCACTTTGGTAGTAGAGGTCGGTGAAAGTTGGCAGCCGCAGCGCACGCCCAACGCTGGCAAACACGCCGCCATCGGTATCGAAGCGGTAGCCGAGATTGGCCGTGAAGGCAAAATTGTGGTGAAAAAGCGTGTTGTAGTTGCCCGACGCGCCCACCGATGCCGAGAAATTGCCGATGTAGAACGCCTGTTCGACGAAATAATTGACATTCAGGCGGTTTTTCGATTTGGTAAAACGCACCGAATCGGGCGCAAAAGGCACGCGGCGCGACGGCTCGAGGTCGTCGCCCAGCACATTACTGAAAATGTGTTCGTTGCGCAGTTCGGCACCAATCGCCGTGCGCCCAATGCGGTAGGGGAACGCCGCTTTGAAGTTGGCACCGCCCACATTGGTGGTGTGGTAGTTGTGTCCCGTGTACCACGCTGGCGGCTCCACGCTGCCTTTGCGAAAAAGTTCGAAGCGGTCGTAGTGGCCGCGGTAGAAGAGCGACGACTGCAACACAGTGTGTTCGAAGCGTTTTTCCCACGCAAGCGAACCGAGCAGCGTTTTTGTGGCTTCGAATTGGTCGGGATATTTGAGCGAATAGAACGAATTGCTGCCGAAATTTTTGAGTTGTCCGCCCAACTGCACGCGCCACTGCCCCGAGAGCGAATCGTCGTCGCAAGCGGCGTTGAAGTAGAGATTAGCGTACTTGTAATCGGTATTTTCGGTGTAGCCAGTCGATTGGTTGTAGTCGGTCGACACCTCGAACCGCCACTTGGGCAGCGCATAGCGAAAATCGATTTTCGGTGCAAAAAATCCGAAGTCGCCAGCGTGCAGAGCCGCTTTCACCGTGCGTTGCGGCGTGGCGTTGGTTACAATGTTGATAGCGCCACTGAACGCCGACAGACCGAATTGGCACACCGATGTGCCGCGCAAAACCTCGATGCGCTCGATGGCAGAAAAATCGATGGGAATGTCGAGATTGGCGTGTCCTGTCTGTGCGTCGGTGATGTTCACGCCGTTGAGAAGAATCAGTACTTGGTCGAAAGTGCCGCCGCGCATCGAAATGTCGGCTTGCGCACCATTGGCACCGCGTGTGCGGATGTCGATTCCGGGGAGATAATCGAGAAGTTCGTTGAGAGTGGTTGTGGGGAAGGTTTGGAGTTGCTCGGCAGTGATAGTTGCCACCACATGTAGCGCATCGCTCGCCACTTGCTGTTTCACCGCCACAACCGCCACTTCGGAGAGATTTTGCACATCGAAAGCGTCGGAGTCGTCGTCGGCCATGAGCGTCAGCGGCGACAGCAGTGCCGCCACAAGACAGGCGGCTGCGGTTGTTTTTTGGGACTTTGCCAACTGCAAATCGGTGATGTAGGCCGCCACGCGACCAACCGTTACCTCGCAGTGCAGCGAGCGAAACGCAGCGTATTTCGCACGACAAAACCGCCGAAAACGAAACGCCAGATTTTGTTTGATTTTCTTTTTCATAATGGTGGATTTGGTTTCTGATTTCTGATTGTTTCTCAAAATTGCTGCCGCAATTTTTGTTTCTATGTTTTTGCTTCGCTGTGTTTCTATGTTTATTTGTTGAAGCGTTTCGGACGCACGCGATGCGTCCCTACAATTTGAAATTTTGAATTTTTGCGACAAGCGAGTGCAGTGCCAAACTCGTTTGAGCAATGCCGAGCGGAGCAAAAATCAAGTGAAATTTGAAATTTGAAATTGCGGCTCTGCCGCACCATTCCTCACTCCTCATTCCTAACTCCTAATTTTTAAGAATCGTTTCTTTGAAAATTTCGCCGACTGATGGGTGGGGAAAAATCAGGCGGGCAAATTCGTCGGCAGTCAGTTTTTGGGCGATGGCGAGCGTTGCCGTTGTCACCAGTTCCGAGGCGGGATTGCCGATGAGGTGCGCGCCAATCAGACGGTCGTCGGCATCGAGCAGCAGTTTGCAAAGTCCGTTGCTGCCCTCGTTTTCCGCCACAAAACGCCCCGAATAGGCCATCGGCAGTTTTTTGACCGTGTAGGGCGTGTTTTCTGCCCGCAACGCCTCTTCGGTTGCGCCCACACCAGCCACTTCGGGATTGGTATAGACCACGCCTGGCACAGCGTTGTAGCACATCACATCGTGCTTGCCAAGCAGTTGATTCACAGCCACTTCGGCCTCGCGTACGGCGGTGTGTGCCAGCATCGAAAAACCTGTGATGTCGCCAGCCGCAAAGATGAGCGGATTCGAGGTGTGCATCCGACTGTCGGTTTTCAGCCCATTGCGGAAGCGTTCCAAATGCAGTTTTTCCAAGTCCAACCCATGCAAATTTGGGCGGCGACCAACGCACAGCAAAATCTGTGCTGCCGAAAGTCGATTTTCGCCGTTTTCATCGGTAAATTTTACCTCTCCAGCGGCAATTTCAGACACCTTTGCACCCAAGCGAAAATCGACACCGCGTTTGGTGTATTCGGCACGCAAAAAAGCCGCGATTTCGCCGTCGATACCGGGCAAAACTTCGGTAGCCATCTCCACCACCGCCACACGACTGCCCAACGCCGAGAAGAGTCCAGCAAACTCCAACCCGATAACGCCACCGCCAATAATGACGATACTTTCGGGGATTTCGGTGGATTGCAACGCCTCGCGGCTTGCCCAAAATGCGCCATTTTCGACACCCTTGATGGGCGGAATGGCAGTTTCGGAGCCTGTGCAGAGCAGCAGATACGCCGCTTCGTACAAAGTGCCGTTGCAGTCGATTTGCACGGTTTCATCGGCATTTTTTACGCTTGCCTCGCCCGAAACAATCGTAACTTTTTGCAGTTTGGCACGAATGCCAGCCGCCAGTTTGCGCACCACTTTTGTTTTGCGTGCGCAGATTTTGGCATAGTCGAACGCCACATTTTCGGCCACAACGCCATATTTCGCCGCATTTTGCGCATTTTGGTAGATTTTTGCGCTGTAGAGCAGCGTTTTTGTGGGAATGCAGCCCTCGTTGAGGCAAACGCCACCCAGCGCGTTCTTCTCGAACAGCACCACATTCAGGCCGCCCTCCGAAGCGCGCTCCGCCGCTGTATAGCCCGCAGGCCCACCACCGATAATTGCCAAGTCGTATTTCATGGAGTTTGAAAGTTTGTAAAGTTTCTAAGTTTCTCGCGCTGCGCGCTGTTTCTATGTTTTGTTTAATCGTTGAAGCGTTGAACTGTTGAATTGTTCGGACGCACTCGGTGCGTCCCTACAATTTGAAATTTGAAATTCTGAAATTGCGAATCTGCCGCATCATCGGTATCGAATCGACTGTCCGATGCGCAGGATTTTTTTGGAACTGATGCGGTTCAGTTGGCAGAGTTTCGACACGGTGGTGCCGTAACGCCGCGCAATGCCCGACAGTGTGTCGCCTGCACGCACTTTGTGGTATTTAGCTTTGGCCAGTTCTTTCAGCGCATCGTTGTGGCTATAGGTGTCGGCCAGCGTAATGATATAGGGATTTTGCTTCACTGTGCGGCTCTCGTAGTCGATGAGTTTGGTAGTGTTGAAAGCGTTGCCTAAGAAACGGATTTCGTAGTGCAGGTGCGGCCCTGTGGATCGTCCCGTGTTGCCGCCCAAAGCGATGGGCTGCCCCGCCTCCACCTCTTGGTCGAGGTGGCAAAGCACGCGCGAAAGGTGCGCATAGACCGTTTCCAAACCATTGTCGTGGCGAACAACCACATAGCGACCGTAGCCCTTCGGTTCGTAGTCGATAATGCGCACGCAACCGCCAAACGAGGCAAAAATGGTGTCGCCGATGTTGATGCCGATGTCGGTGCCGTAGTGCCAGCGATAGCGGCGCATACCAAACGACGAGGTGATACGATTGCTGGCCGTGGGGTAAACAAAGCCGCTGACATCGACCACCGTCGAATCGGGAATGCTGTCGATTTTCACGCCATAGGGATTGATACGCTGCGAAGTCCACGAAAAGCGGTACAACTCCGCCGCTGGATTGCTGTAGAGATACGACGAATCGTTGGCAAACAGATCGATGGTATCGGCAGCCTCTTTCATCGCGTCGATGTCGTCCAAATCGTCGGTAAAGAGCGAATCGGGCTGTTCCGTTTGCGCACGCAGCGAAACTGTCGGCGCACACAGCAGCGCACCAACCAGCAGAAACAGAAACTGGCGCATCACTTTTCGCTGATTGAATAGACGAAATTGTGGGTCGCTTTGGTGTAGTCGAACATCTCTTCGGGCTTGAAGAAGCGCGCCAGTTCGATGGCGGCATTCTCGACCGAATCGCTGGTGTGAATGATGTTTTCCTGCATACTCATGCCAAAATCGCCACGAATGGTGCCTGGCTGCGCATTGCGCGAATTGGTAACGCCAGTCATACTGCGCACCACCTGCACGGCATCGACGCCAGCCCAGCAGCAGACTATCACTGGCGATGCTTTCATCGACGCACAGATGGTCGGGAAAAATGGTTTGTCGGTGAGGTGCGCATAATGCTCGGCCAAAATTTTGTCGTCGAGTTGAATCATTTTCAGGCCTTGCAGTTGCAGCCCTTTACGCTCGAAACGCGCAATGATTTCGCCCACCAGTTCGCGCTGTACTGCGCCTGGTTTGATGATTACGAGAGTCTTTTCCATATCAAGAGATTTCAGATTTCAAATTTCAAATTTCAGATTAGGTTGATGAGTTGATAAGTTGACAAGTTTAACGCATTAGTGAAGGTCTGTGAGTCAAAAACAATTTTCAAATCTTCAAATGAAAAAACTTTTCACTTTTTACTTTATACACTCTATACACTAATTGTCTATGTTCTATGCTCTATCTTCTATAACCTATAAACTTTCCAAATTTGCTGAAAAACACGCAGAGGCGCAGTCGAAACTGCGTCTCTACAATGTTTTGATATTCAGCGTGTTAGAAGCCACCTTTGAACAGCCGCGAGGTGTTGAGTTTGGTTACTTTGCCCCATTTCGACTGAATGGCTTTCAGGTCGATGGTTTTGGGGTCGCCAGTGATGACCACCACAATCGGTTTGCCTTTGATGAATTTGTCGTAGAATGCGCTGATTTGCTCGAATTGCAAGCCATCGATTTTCGGCATATTCACTTTGGCGGGGTCGTCGGTGTAGCCCAGTTTCTGCCAATGGTCGAACAAAAGGCTCTTCGAGCGGAACGACGGTTTGGTGGTGAGCGACGACTGGCGCAAGTAGGTTTTGATGTTTTCCAAACGCTCGGGATAGAGCGGCATATTGGTGAGCAGGTCGAGATATACATCGATGGCATCGGCCACCTTGTCGCCCTGCGTGCCAACATAACCTATCAGGTAACTCTTTTTGCCTTGACGCTCGGGCGTGGCCATGTAGCCATAGGCGGTGTAGGCCATCGAGCGTTTTTCGCGAATTTCGTTCATCACAAGTCCGCTGAATCCGCCGCTGAAATACTGGTTGAACGCCTCGTAATCGACATCGTCGGCTATGTCGTAGGGCTGTCCATCGACATAGAAATAGACTTTGGCCTGTTGCATATCGGCATTGGGCAAGAAGAAAATCGTCTGTTTGTCGTATTCGGCGCGGTCGCGTATCACGGGCGATTCGCTCTTGGTCAAGCCCTCTTTGAGCGGCAGATTGCTTTTGAAAATCTCGGCTGCTTCGGCGGCTGGCGTTTTGCCCACAAAGTGAATTTCGAGTTCGTAGTTTGTAGCGTCGATAATGCTCTTCGTAAGATCGCCGATGGTTATCAGGTAGTTGACCGACACTTCGCCGTCGTCGGTAACCGACACTTTGTACATATCTTCCACATCGATACGGTCGATGTAGTGCGATTTGTCTTTGTAGAGCACATATTCCATCAATGCCGACGACACAACGCTCGGTCTTTTCTTTTCGGTGTAGCGGCTGCTGATTACGCCACCGATAACGCTTTCGAGTTGCTTGTTGTCGAGTTTTGGGAAGAGCGTTTGGCGCGCCATCAGTTTGCAGATTTCCGCCAGATTTTTCTCGTCGCCCTTCAGCACAATGTAGAAGTAACTGTCGTTTACGCCGTAGGTGCACGAAGCGCCGAGTTCGCTGAACTGGCGGCGCAGGCTCTGCGCGTCGGTGTTTGGCATCACGCCAGCGGTGTTCATCAGTTCGGTAGCGTAGGCGAGTTTCGGCATTTTGTCGGTGCCGACACCATATTTAAGCGTCAGCGAGAACACATCGTTCTCCTTGTTGTTGGTGCAGAAGAGCGTAACATCGTCGTAGAGTTTCGTTTTGGTTACATCGGCAAAGTTGTTGTACTCCTCTTTCACCTCGCCGATAGGCATGTCTTTGATTTTTTTGTCGTAAGCCGTTACATTCTCTTTGGGCGGGTCGAGCGGTTTGATGTTCGGCTTTTTCAGTTTGTTCTTTTTAGGCGTACCCTCTTCGATAGCGATGGTGATGTGGTTGCCCGACAAGTATTTTTGGGCGCAGCGTTGCACATCGTCGCGTGTGATGGCGTTGATGCGGTCGGCCAGCGTAAAGTAACTTTCGACAGACTCGTTGTAGGCAAAAGCGTAGGTGAGCATATTCACTTTGTTGTCCGACTCTTCGAACATCAGCGTGGTTTGCTGCAACATCTGCTCTTTCACCGATTTGAAGAGCCAATCTTCGAACTGACCGTTTTTCAGTTTGTCCACCTCTTTCATCATCATCTTTTCGGTGGCAGCGTTCGATTCGTAGCGGTTTTGTGCCACATCGAAATAGGGAATGCCGATGAGCATCACACGGCCAAGGTCGCGGCGCGAGTCGTTTTCGGCATAAGCCGCCATAATGTCGCCGTCGAGCATCAGTTTGTCGAACAAGCCAGTGTTGTGGTTGTTGTTGAGCAGCGACAGAGTAAAATCGATGAGAAGTTCGTCTTTATCGCCTTTTTTCACGCCATTGTAGCCCCAAACGATTTCGGGATAGTAGCCGAGTTTTTTCGAAATTTTCGGATTGTCCGAAAAGTCAGTGGCGGTGTATTGTCCACGCTCGGGCAGCGGTTGTGCCTGCAAGCGACCGAAGTATTTTTCGATCAGCGGCTTCACCGTTTCGGTATCGAAATTACCGACCAGCAGCAAGCACATATTGTTCGGCACATACCAAGTGTGGAAAAAGTCGATGAGCGGCGTGAGGCTCGGGTTTTTCAGATGTTCGGCCTTGCCAATGACATTGCGCTCGTAGGGGTGTCCTTTGTAGAGGTTTTCCATCATGAAGTCGCTGACATGGGTGTCGTTGTAGTCCTGATACATGTTGTACTCTTCGAACACATTTTCCAATTCGGCTTGGAACGAGCGGAAAATCGGGTTGCGCAGGCGTTCCGAATTGATTTCGAGCCATTTTTCCATCTGGAAAGCGGGGAAGTTGTTGAAATAGGCGGTCAGGTCGTAACTGGTGAAGGCGTTCAAGCCTTCGCCGCCCATGCCTTCGATAAGGTTCGAAAAGTCGTCGGTGGCACCATATTGCGCTGCCTGCATCGACACCTCGTTGATTTTTTTGGTGAGTTCGTCACATTTTTTCTCATCTTTCATCGGCACAGCAGCCAACTCGTCGTAGAGTCGGATAATCTCTTCGTAGAGCGGTTTTTCTTTCTCCCAATCGAGTGCGCCAATCTGGTCGGTGCCTTTGAACAGCATGTGTTCGAGGTAGTGCGCCAAACCAGTGTACTCTTTCGGTTCGTCGATAGCGCCAGCGCGGCAAACCACGCGTCCGTGCACATCGGGCTGGTTGTGATCTTCCCACAGATAGACGGTCAAGCCATTGGCAAGCGTGTACTGCGTGAAACCTTTGCTCGGTTCTTGCTGCGCAAATGCTGCTGCGCAAAAGAGGGCCGCCATGGCCACGAGCGTCAAAAATCTCTTTTTCATAGGATAAAAATTTTGTTTTTATTGATTTTCAAACGATTGTTATTCGGCATCGCTGTCGGCAAACTCCAAAATATCGCCCGGCTGGCAGTTGAGCGCGCGGCACACAGCGTCGAGCGTGCTGAAACGGATTGCTTTGGCTTTGCCAGTTTTCAGTATCGACAGGTTGGCGGGCGTAACATCGACCCACTCCGACAGTTCGTTGAGCGACATTTTGCGTTTCGCCATCATCACATCTAAATTCACAATTATCGGCATAGTTCTCTCTCCGTTTTAGATGGTCAAATCTTGCTCGCGTTTCATCTTGGTGGCCAAACGCAGCACCTCGTTCATCACCAAAATGACAAAGCCGATGATGATATAGTCCCAATCGATCACTTTGGCGTACGAAAAGTCGTAATCGGCCAACGACACCGCCAATTTGGCCAAATAGACATTCAAGGCCGACCAGAGCGTGTTCATTGCGCCAAGCACCAAAAATCCGATACCGATAATGTTGATGCGGTGGATATTGCGGTCGTCGAAAAAGTGCCCGCGGCGGAACGAGAGTATGATTTTGGCAAGCAGCACCATCAGATAGACAAACACGCCGATGACCACAAAATTCAGCACTGTGCCAAACACCTCAATCGACTTTTCGAGCGTGGTTTTGGGCAGTTCGCCCTGCGGATAGAACACCGACACCGACACACTCGACGGCACCATAGCCACTGGCGCGCCGTCCTTCAAGTTGGTGTGCGTAGGCACAACCTGCGTCGTCTTTTGCTGCACATCGAGCGTGGTGAAAACATTGCTCTCCAAGCCCGACTCCAAGGCGTAATCGCTGATGCTGTAGCCCAAGTTGAAGCCCTGCAAAAACGACTGCACCGTCTCCTGAAAAATGCCGACAAAAAGGCTTATCAGCAATAGGGAACACAAAATTCGCACGCGTTTCATCTTCGTCAATCTATTTTTCGGTGCAAAGTAAGCCATAATTTTTGAAACTGCCAAATCTTTTTATTGTTTTTCGATATTTTTTTATTGTTTTTGTATTTTTAGTGAAAAAATGGCGCATTTTCCGACTTTTTGCGCTACCTTTGTGGGCTAAAAATCAGAAAAAAATGACCGAAAAAGAGAAAATGCTCGCTGGGCAAGTTTACGATGCCTGCGACGAAGAGTTGCTCCGCGAAATCAGAGCGTGCAAAGATGTTTTGTGGCGATTCAACAACACGCCGCCCAACCAGACCGCCGAACTGCAACAGATTTTACGGCAACTGCTCGGCACTTTTCACGACGACTGCACCATACTGCAACCGTTCCTATGCGACTACGGCAGCAACATACATTTGGGGCATCGCGTGTTCATCAATTTCCGCTTCACCGTGCTCGACGAAATCGATGTGCGCATTGGCGACGACGCATTTATCGGGCCCAATGTGAGCATCTACACCGCTTGCCACAGCACCAACCCCATCGAGCGCAACACGCGCCAAGAGTGGGCAAAACCCGTAACCATCGGGCGCAACTGCTGGATTGGCGGCTCCACCACCATCTTGCCGGGCGTTACCATCGGCAATAATTGCACCATCGGCGCAGGCTCGGTCGTCGTCCACGACATTCCCGACAACAGCATCGCCGTCGGAAACCCATGCAGAGTGGTTAAAAGGGTGTGAAAGTTTTTGTTAGTAGCAAGTAGCAAGAAGCAAGTAGCAAGAAAAGATTTTAAGAACATAGAGCATAGATTGTAGAGCCGCCACACTGTGACGGCTCTACTGTTTTACGGAATTCAACCCTACCCCTGCTTCGCAGGTACTCCCCTTGAAAAGGGGAGATGTAAAGAACCAACTTGGGCGCGTGCCTGTCCCCTTTGTAAGGGGACGAGTGAAGCGGAGGGGTTAATGCCAATGTAGAATTAAGAATTTTGAATTAAGAATTAAGAATTAAGGGGCAGCAAAGCCGCGATTTCAAATTTCAAGTTTCACTTGATTTTTGCTCCGCTCGGCATAGTTCAAACAAGTTTGACTCTGCGCTTGCTTGTCGCAAAAATTCAGAATTTCAAATTGTAGGGACGCACCGAGTGCGTCCGATGATTTGATACATTCTATGCTCTATGTTCTATATTCTCAAAATCTTTTCTTGCTACTTGCTTCTTACTACTTGCTACTTTTAATACAGCAAAAGCGCCACTGTTGTGACGCTTCTACCGTTTAATGTTGTTTGTGTCCGATTACTTCTGGTTGAACAGGTAGCGAACACCAATGGTAATGCCTCCATAGAGTCCGTAGCCATAGAAGGCTGCACCACCATCGTAGAAGAATGCGCCAACATTCGGGCGATAATCAACCGAGAGTTCGAGCGGGAACCAAAAATCGTAGGCCACACCGCAGTGTCCAACTACACCAGCGTAGCCAGCCCCCGATTCATAGGCCCACCAGTAACCAGCACCAGCACCAACGCCAAGTGCCCAGTTCCACTCGCCCTTGTTGTCCCAAGGAATTTTGGTGTTGAATGGGTTGATCCAGTCGTAAGTGCAGGTAGCACCAATACCAGCGAATGCAGGGAGATTGACCGCCAAGTCAATCATGTTTGCCTCGCCCAAATTGTGCTGATACGACACATCGAAACCATAACCGATGTTAGCACCAATAGCGCGCGGTTGCGCGTTCGCAGCCACCACCGCCAGCGCGGCAACAGCCAGAGTAAAGAATAACTTTTTCATCATTGTTTGTATGTTTTAAGTGTGTGAAATAAACCAACGATTAATTGCTACACTTTTTGCCGCTGAAAATTGGGGCGTGCTGTTGCTACGCCATTTCGCCTACAAAATTTGATTTTTGGAGTATCGATTTGTCAAAATTCAAATTTGTGCCAACCCGAAAATTGACATTAAACGCTTGATTTTCATATAAAAACCAAGCGTTTGCACCTGTTGATAAAAATTTTGTATTTTTTTACAAAAAAAGATTTTGTTTTTCAAAATTATTGTGTATTTTTGTAGCGTAATCGACACACTAAAAAGTGTAGCAATTAATCGTTGGTTTTATCAATTCACTAATTTAATAACCACTTAAAAACAAAACGACATGAAAAAAGCAATTCTTTCTGTAGCATGTGCCGTGGTATTGGCCATGGGTTTGACAAGTTGTGCCGCTGTCAGCACCGTTGGAAGCATCTATACCAGCACAACGGCTCCGGTTGCCATATCGAGCAACCAAATGGGAACTAAAGTTGGCGAAGCCCGCATTCTCAACATTCTTGGTGTTGTGGCACTTGGCGACGGCGGCATACAGGCTGCAGCCAAAAAGGCTGGTATTACACACATCAGCCATGTCGATGTCAAGACCTTCAGCATCTTGGGCGTTTACACCACGGTGGACTACGTCGTTTACGGTAACTAATTGACAATCGTCGAAAAAAAACGAGGAAATGTTGCTACTCGACGAGCCTCGAGTTGCGGCGTCCCTTCTCTTTCTGTGCTATGAAACGATATATTTTTGCAATAGTTTTTCCGCTCTTTGCGCTGTCGGCACTGGCAGCGAAAACGGAAGAGTTGTATATGCTGTATAACCGAAGCGACGGCAGCAAGTTGTACTATATCCGCGAGCAACCGATGACGGCCACCAATGGCAGCAAAGGGCAACTGACCTACGACATCACCTATATCGATTCGGACACGCTATCCACATGGCGGCTTTCGGTTACGGTGCCCACGCGTTTGAGAATCGACTCTATCGGCTTTCGGCGCGGCACGATGGAACAGATAGTACCCATCACTTTGCTCTACCGCGAGCCTGCCAAGAAAGATTGGGAGCATCGCATCGAAGCTGCTCTGCCTTACTCGGTAACTCAAACGCTGTTTGCGCCCAATCCAGCCTTGCAGATTGTGGTGTATCATGCCGATGGGCGTTGCACATTTGCCCGTTTACCGCAAAAAGATTGGGTGAACCTCTGCACGCAGATGCGCGATGTGTTTTGGGTTATCGAAAACGATCGGCGGTGATTTAGGGCGAATGATGATTCGCCCATACTTATCGCTCGATTTGAACTTCTTTTCGTCGCCCCCTTTCCCGTTTCCCCCGAAGGGGGAAAGCCACATGCCAAACAACGCCTCCGAAATTTCGGGGGCGTTGTTGTGGTGTGCGTAGCCAACGGCCTTACCAAATGCGGGCGCGAGCATCGGGAGCGAGGTACATGGCGTTGCCTTCGTGCAGTTGCCAAGTGTCGGCAAAGGCATCGATGTGGGGCAGTGTGCCGTTCACACGCCAGCGGCCGAGCGAGTGCGGGTCTTCTTTCACGCGGCGCACAATTTCGGCATCGCGAATGTTGCCTGCCCACACGCCAGCGTAGGCGATGAAGAAGCGTTGGTCGGCGGTGAATCCGTCCATCACATCGTTGATAGTGCCTTGTGCTTTGGCTTTTTGCAGTGCCAAGAACGATACATTGAGGCCTCCATTGTCGGCAATGTTTTCGCCCAAAGTGAACGAACCGTTGGCAAATACGCCGGGCAGCACCTCGATAGCATCGAAATAATCGACCAGCACTTTGGTACGCGCCGTGAAATTAGCAGCGTCGGTTTCGCTCCACCAGTTGTTCAGGTTGCCTTCCTTGTCGTAGTTGCGACCTTGGTCGTCGAATCCGTGCGTCATTTCGTGGCCAATCACCACGCCAATAGCGCCGTAGTTCACCGCATCATCGGCATTCATATCGAAGAAAGGCGGTTGCAGAATGCCTGCTGGGAAGCAGATTTCGTTGGTGCTTGGATTGTAGTAGGCATTGACCGTTTGCGGTGTCATATACCATTCGGTCGGATCCGACGGCTTGCCGATTTTTGCGTATTGGTAGGCCGATTCGAAGCGATTGACACGCTCGATATTGGCAAAGAAACTATCATCGACAATGTCGAGGCCGCTGTAGTCGCGCCATTTGTCGGGGTAGCCCACCTTGACGATGAACGCATCGAGTTTTTCGAACGCCTTTTGTTTGGTCGAATCGGTCATCCAAGTGTTGGCGGCAATGCGGTCGTGCAGAGCGGCTTGCAAATTGGCCACCAAATGCAGCATACGCTCTTTGGCTTCGGCTGGGAAATACTTTTCGACATACATCTGCCCGACGGCTTCGCCCAGCGAACCATCGACCACACCGACAATGCGTTTCCAGCGTGGGCGGAGTTCTTCGCGTCCCGACAGCACACGACCGTAGAAATCGAAATTAGCATTCACAAAATTACTGCTCAAAAATGGCGCGGCACTGTTGATGTAGTCGCACGCCAAATAGGCTTTCAGTACCTCCAAATCGGCTTTTGCCACAATGCCGTTCAACGCTTTCAGGTAGTCCACCTGCCCAACATTCACCGTGTCGATTTCGCCCAGTCCGATGGCGGTCATGTAGGCTTTTGCATCGATGGCGGTGCAGAGTTTTTGCCAATCGGCAATCGACATCAAGTTGCAAGTTTTGTAGGGGTCGCGCGATGTCTCTTTGTCCATAAACGCCTTGGCGAGTTCGGTTTCGAACGCCAGAATTTTCTGCGCCATTTCGTCGGCTTGCACGCCAGCCAAGCGGTCGTAGCCCGACATGGTCATCAGTTTTGCGAGCAGCGTGGTGTAGTTGTCGCGCACATTGCGCATTTTTTCGTTGTCATCGAGGTAGTAGTCGCGGTCGCCAATGCCGAGTCCTGACTGCCACACCCAGCCGATGTGCTGTTTGCTGTCCATCGGGTTGGCTTCGCCGAAGATGCCGAAAAGTGGCGCATTGCCTTCGGCGGCCAAGTCGGCCAGTTGCGCTGTGAGTTCGTTTTTGCTTGCCATGGCGGCAATTTTCTGCAAGCGCGGTTGCAGCGGCGTTGCGCCTTGCGCTTCGATGGCGGCGGTGTCCATGCCCATGCGGTAGAGATCGCCGATTTTCTGCGCCACGCTGCCTTTGGCATGCTGTTTTTCGGAGAGTTCCACAATCAAGCCTTTGAGTTGTTCTTGGTTGTCCTCGGCCAACTTGTCGAAACTGCCATAACGCGAGTACTCGGCTGTGAGCGGGTGTTTTGCCATCCAGCCGCCACAGGCATATTGGTAGAAATCCTCTTGTGGCGAGGCGGTGGTGTCCATGTCGTCGAAGTGTATGCCCGACGCCAAATTGCGGTTGCCGCACGATGTGGCGGCCAATGCAGATCCAATCATAACTGCACAAACTAATTTTTTCATTGCGTTTTTATTTTGGTTGATTATATTCGCTTCCAAAAAGCGACTGCAAAGTAACACATTATTTTGCGAATAACAAAATGTTTTTATTGTTTTTCGATAATAAAAATATGAAAGTAGGGACACGGCACGCTATGTCCGTTTTTATGAATCTGTAACGAGTGTGTGTGGCTGATGTTGGCTTTGTTACGACCGAAAAATTTCCGAAGAGCATTTGGAACGGTGGTGTAAACTGGTAATTGCATTTGGAATGGAGTCAATGCGCAAACTTTGAGCAAAATCGGCAACAAAAAAGCAACTCGCCGATGGTTGGCAGGTTGCTTTTCGTTTTTGGGTGTGATTCCGATGGGATTCGAACCCATGGCCCTCAGCTTAGAAGGCTGATGCTCTATCCAACTGAGCTACGGAACCCCGAAAACTGGCTGGTTTTCAGTCGGCAAAAGTAGCGTTTTTTTGCCATTTGAGCAACAGATTTTCATAAAAATGCGCAAAAAGTGCTGCGCAAACGCAATTTTTCCTATCTTTGTAGTTCGATTTCTATGCAAAAACGACTATGAACCAATTTATAAAAACAACGCTATTTATCGGCTTGGCGGTGGCACTGTCGGCCTGCGAAAGCACGCGCAACTACTCGAAACAACTCGAAAGCGAGCGCAAAAAAATCGATGCGTGGTTTGCCCGCAACGGCTACTCGCTACAAACAGAATGCCCCGCCGATTCGGCGTTTGTCGTTGGGCAGTGGTATCGCCTCGCAAGCGACGGCATCTGCTTTTGCATCGATTCGGTGGGCAACAGAGAACGCCGTGTGAAGAGCGGCAACCAACTAAATGTGCGCTACAAACAGAGCACACTCGACGCTGGCGCACTGGTCATCAGTTACTGGACCACGCAGGACAGCCCCAGCCCACTCTCCGTAACAAAAGGCTCGACGCTGAACAGTTGCACAGGCTGGGACAACGCCTTCGATGTGATGCGCTTTTCGGGCACCGAGGCGCAGGTAATTGTGCCGTCGAAACTTGGATTTTCCGATGCTGTGTCGGCCGTCGAACCCTACTACTACAAACTGAAAATGGAGATTGTGGCGAAATAGTTTTAGACAGTGAGTAGTGAGTAGTGAGAAGTGAGAAGTGAGTAGTGAGAAGTGAGGAATTAGGAATTAGGAGTGAGGAGTTGTTTAGTGTGAAAGTGTGAAAGTATGAAAGTAGGGACGCGGCATGCCATGTCCGATGAATAAAGAATAAAGAGTAAAGACAAAAGACAAAGATAATTGATAATTGATAATTGATAATTGACAATGTAGGGACGCACCGAGTGCGTCCGAACGCTTCAACAAATCTTCAAATAACCAAATCTGCAAATCACCCAAAAAAAGAAACAGCGCGAAGCGCGAAAAAACACAGAAACTTAGAAACATAAAAACCTGCGCGTAGCGCAATCTAAAATCTGAAGTATGACACTAATCAAAAGTATATCGGGCATTCGTGGCACCGTGGGCGGTGCTGTTGGCGATGGTTTGTCGCCTATCGATATTGTGAAATTTGCTTCGGCTTATGCGGCGTGGCTCAAACAGTATCGCGGCAAGACGCGCTGCAAAGTGGTGGTCGGTCGCGATGCGCGCATATCGGGCGAAATGGTGAGCCGTGTGGTTGTTGGAACGCTACTCGGCTGCGGCTGCGATGTGGTGAACATCGGTTTGGCTTCGACGCCGACCACCGAACTGGCGGTAACCATGGAGCAGGCCGATGGCGGAATCATACTCACCGCCAGCCACAACCCCAAGCAGTGGAATGCGCTGAAACTGCTGAACGAGCGCGGCGAATTTCTGAACAAAGCCGAAGGCGAAGCCATGTTGGCCATTGCCGAAAAGGGCGATTTCGCCTATGCCGAAGTGGACGAAATCGGCACGCTCGTCGAACGCAACGACTACACGCAAAAGCATATCGAGAGCGTGTTGCGGCTCGATTTGGTCGATGTGGAGGCCATTCGTCGTGCCAATTTCACGGTGGCGTGCGACTGCGTCAATTCTGTGGGCGGCATTGCCATTCCTGCCCTGCTCGAAGCCCTTGGAGTGCAGCACATCGAGCGGCTCTACTGCACGCCCGACGGTCATTTTCCGCACAATCCAGAGCCACTGCCCGAGCATCTTGGCGACATTGCGCAACTGATACGCGACAAGCACGCCGATGTCGGTTTTGTGGTCGATCCCGATGTCGATCGGTTGGCGATTATCTGCGAAAATGGCGAGATGTTTGGCGAAGAGTACACGCTGGTGTCGGTGGCCGACTATGTGTTGCAGCACACGCCCGGCAATACGGTATCGAACCTCAGTTCGACGCGCGCCTTGAGCGACATCACGCACAAATATGGCTGCGAATACAACGCTGCCGCCGTGGGCGAAGTGAATGTCGTTGCCAAAATGAAGGCGACCAACGCTGTGATTGGCGGCGAAGGCAATGGCGGCGTTATCTATCCCGCCTCGCACTATGGCCGCGACGCGTTGGTTGGCATTGCGCTGTTTCTGACCAATCTGGCAAAAACTGGCAAAAAAGTGTCGGAACTGCGCGCCTCGTACCCGAACTACTACATATCGAAAAACAAGATACAACTCACACCCGAAATTGATGTGGACGGCGTGTTGTGCGTGATAAAAGGCTGTTACAAGCAGTTCAAAATCAACGACATAGACGGTGTGAAAATCGATTTTCCGCAGGGTTGGGTACATTTGCGCAAGTCGAACACCGAACCCATCATACGCATCTACAGCGAAGCCCCCACGCGCGAGCAAGCCGACGCATTTGCCCACGCCATCATCGACGAAATCAAACGCATTGCTGGAATAAATTAGTGAGAAAGTGTGAAAGTGAGAAAGTAGGGACGCACCGAGTGCGTCCGAAAAGTTTAGAGATTAGAGGTAGAAATGCAAATGATTTTTTAGTACACAAACAACTGATTTATAATTGTTTAGCAATCATAAAACAATATAACAACATAAAAAAGGAGGAAACGAAACAGAGTAACGCGTAGTTTGATACGCACATCTTGAACATAGAAAACAGCGTTTTAGCTATCTTTTTCTTGCAATAAAATTTGGCGATTTTTTAGTCCGAAAAAGATGAGTGAAAATGCTCACGTTGTGGCGTGGGCTTAACTTATCTTCGTGGACGTAGGTTACGCCAATACCTTTTGCAAGCGGGATACTTTAAGTACCACGCTATTTTTGTGTGCGTATCTCAATATCGTTTTGGTACAAAAAACGGAGTGTAGTTGGGTGTCCGACACTATACTCTGCAAAACAAAAAAATCAGCAAGCGGACATAGCAAAAACTACTAAAAATCGTAAAAAATGAAAACAAAATTGATTAGTAAAACTCTTTTCGCCGTTGTTATTGTGGCATCGGTGTGTTCGTGTAAAGTAGTAACTTACACCCAAACAACAACTCTAAAAGAACCGTCGAAAGAGGTTATTGGGAATGAATTTAACGACATGATTGGTTTGACGAAAAATCAAATTTTGCAAGCAATGTCAACTCCCAAAAGAACCGAAACCGATGGTGCTGGCGGAGAAATACTTGTGTATGAAGACATTAAATATGTAAGCAATTCATCTGAATCGTATAGTGCGAGATCCAATAGTTATGGCACTACTGATTCGTATGCCGAATCGGGTACTGTGGGGCGTTCTGCTGGCTATGGTGTTGCAGTTGGTCAAAGTGCTGCGGTTGGCTATAATGATGGTACTGTAGCGGCTGGTAAGGCTGGTTATGTTGGTGAGGCTGGTTATGTTGGTGCTTCTGCTTCATATTCCGCTGGATCCGCTTCTTCCGTTTCACAAAACACTTCTTCGACTAACACGCACAGGCAAGCACAAAGTGTTTCTGGAGAGGTAAAAAAATATGTGAACTTTTTTATTAATGCCGAGGGAAAATGCTACAATGTGAAAGCAAATTATGGCGATAAATACAAGACAATTCCAGGTGTTTATCAAAATTGCACATACAAAAAGAAAAAGTACTCTCCTGCTGGATATATACTTTGGGTTTGTCCAGTAGCAGGCTTGATTTACACAATTTGTGCACTCAAAGGGAATGAACCAAAATTAGTGAATTGCGGCAATCCCTATCAGAAATGAAAAAAATTGCGTTTTGCCTATGCGTTACACTAAGCGGAACAAGTGTTCTCTATCTACTTTGCCAATTATTGCGCTTGTTTGCAAAAGCGATAAGTTTTTTGTGCGATAGCCATATCATGCAGAAAATTGCAGATGCGATTCCACTAAATATATTTTCGTGGAATTTGGGCAGTTGTATATTTTGGTCATTCGATACGATACTTATGCTTTTTGCTTGTAGCATGGCAATGAAAATATGGGAACAACTCGGGAAATAGTGTTATCGCAACAAATTAAAGCGCAGGCCTTTGTGGTCTGCGCTTTTTTGTTGTAGGGGCTACAGCGAGTTGGAATTCTAATCCATTTGGCTGTGCTGGGCGATAATCGCCTTCCAAAACGAGTTGTATTCGTATTTGCGCCAAGCGTGGCAGCCCATTGGCAGTTGCCCAGTGCGCTCGTATAGTTCTCGGGGAAAGCGGTCGAAAGCGAAATGCATAGCCTCTTCGGGCGTGGGGCGGCGCAGGGCGTACTCGCTCAACCCCAGCAGACTGCCCCAAAAATCGTCCTCGTTGCCCTGCCAACTGGTCAGCAAATCGGTGGGCGTTGCTCCCTGCGCCCAATAGCGCAACGCCTTGACGACCAACCACCAGTAGTTGCGCTTCCAAATCAGCGGCGAGCGCAGAATGTGCCACAAGCGGAAAACTCGTTTCTTGCCGTCGAAAAAGCGCAAAATGGCATCGAGGCTGCGCAAACTAAAACCGCCATTACCGACCCGCAGCGGCATATTGGGACGATAGACACTCTGTCGCGCCAGCCCTACATTGGGCGCACCGACATATTCGTAGCCTTTTGCCGCCCACTCTTCCAACTCATCTCTGAAAACAAAGGCATCGGCTTGATAAACAAGCATGTGCGAATACCTCCTCCCATAAAGGAAAGTATGGTATTCGCGCGACAAACAGAGTCGATTGTAGCCCTTCAAACTGCTAAAATAGACGGCATCAAACCGCTTTTCGAGCAGAGTCTTGCCCTGTTCCGCCCACAGTGCATGAAACGGCGCAGTGTCCAACCCTTCGGGCGCAATCAGAATGTGGTCGTAGCGTTTCAGCACCTTGCAGCATTGCCGCAGCGATATTTCTTCGTCCGCCGTCGGTGTGCGATAAATGGGTATGACAACAGCAATGCGCATCGGCTTTCGCAGAAATTCGTTACTTTTCGGTGGCGGCTTCCAGTTTTTTCATCATGGCAAACATGAATATGGCCGCCACGAGGCAAACGCCTACAAATACGCTCCATACGGCCCACAACGGCAGGTCGCCCCATAGGTTGCTGCCCACGCTTACCAAGTAGTTGCCAATGGCGGTGGCAACAAACCAGCCGCCCATCATCATGCCTTTGTATTTGGGCGGTGCTACTTTCGACACAAACGAAATGCCCATTGGGCTGAGCAACAGCTCGCCGAAAGTCAGTATCAAATAGGTAAAAATCAGCACATTGGCATCGGCGTATGTAACTGCTCCGCCGCTTATGCGTGCTGCTTCTTGGGCAGTTGGTGTGAGCAGTCCGATAGAGCAAACAGCCATCAGAATGTAGGCGCAGGCCGCCACCACCATGCCGTAAGCAATTTTGCGTGGTGCCGATGGCTCTTTGCCGCGTTTGGCCAACGCTCCGAAAATAGCCATGCTCACAGGCGTGAGTGCCACCACATAGAATGGGTTGAACTGTTGGAATATCGGTGCCGAAATATCGACGCTCTCTGGGTGGCGGAAAAACTTGTAAATCAGCACGCCAACGGCCACAGCCACTGCACCACCAGCAATGTATTTGCCTTTTTTGGTGTCGCTTTGGAACAGACCGAACAGCCCATAAACCGCCACAACCACCATCAGCAGATTGACGATGTCGAACGCCATTGTTTGCACGCCTGTGCTTGTCGGTTTAACAAATTCGTTGGCAAAATAGGTCAGTGTCAGGCCATTTTGGTGGAATGCCATCCAGAAAAAGAGCACTACGGCAAACACAAGGCAGAGTGCCACGATGCGTTTTTTGGTCTGCTCGGGCGTCAATTCTTTGACCGCTTGACCGCTGGCAACCGACTGTTTTTCAGAATTTTCCACATGTTTGAACCATGGGCGGCAAGCATAGTAAATCAGAATGCTCAACACCAAACTGGCGCACGCCACCATAAAGGCAAAGTGATAACTGTCGTTCACGCTCGTGCCAAGTTGCTCTTGCGCCCACGCCATGATTTTGACCGCTGCGGTAGGAGCAAACATCGCACCGATATTGATGGCCATATAGAAGAGCGAGAAGGCCGAATCGCGCTTGTCGGCGTACTTCGGGTCGTCGTAGAGGTTGCCCACCATCACTTGTAGATTGCCTTTGAACAGACCTGTACCGAAACTAATCAGCACTAGAGCCGCAATCATTGTGCCCATGGCCATGCCGCCACCACCCAATGGAATCGAGAGCAGTGCATAGCCCACAAACATCACGATGATGCCGATAGTTACCATGCGACCATAGCCAAATTTATCGGCCAAAATGCCGCCTACCAACGGCAAAAAATAGACGAATGCGAGAAAAGTGGAATAGATTTGACCAGCAGCATCGGCCGCCAAACCAAAATTGGCACGCAGAAAGAGTGCAAACACAGCCAACATCGTGTAGTAGCCGAAACGCTCGCCGGTGTTGGCAAGCGCCAGAGCAAAAAGCCCTTTGGGTTGATTTTTGAACATAATTTTCTTGTTTTTAGTTGATTTTTATTCTCTTGTTTCTCTGATTTTTCGGAAAGTGAAATGTTTCTGCGAAAAATAACTGAACACAGTGGTTATCAGCGTTGTAAGCATATTCGACGGCGTAGGATAGATGCCGCACACCTCGACAAAAAGTTTCAGGCAGGCGTAGTGAATCAAAATGCAGGCTGCCACCACCAGCAGATAGCGCAACAGTTGCGTGCGGCGCATCAACTGCGAACCCGAAAAACTGATGTGGCGGCTCAACCAAAAGCCCGTCAGAAAAGTGATGGGAAATTTGAACACAAATGCAGCAATGTGCGGCGTGAACGCCACGAAGCCAAAATCGACCACCTGCGCGTGAAAAGCGTAGTGGTAAAGCACAAAATAGAGTACCCAGTCGAACGCCATATTCAGCCCGCCAGCAAAGCCATAGCGAAAAAAATTGCGCGGCACAATCGCCTCGAACGGCTTATAGAAAAAGTCGATAATTCGGAGCAAGGCGGCTTGCGCTATTTCCTCGATTTTCGTCATTTTGATAGCGTTGGGCAGTTCGGCGCAGAAAAATTTTGGCGATTCAAAAAATTTTTTCTACTTTTGCGCTGCAAAGTTACACTTTTTTTGATTTCAAATTTCAAATTTCAGAATTTCAGATTGCGCTATGCGCAGGTTTTTATGTTTCTCGCGCTATGCGCTGTTTTTTGTTAATTTGAAGATTTGTTGAATCGTTCGGACGCACGCGGTGCGTCCCTACTTTCAAACTTTACAAACTTTCAACTTTCAAACTCTATAATGGACGACCCCCTTTTATATGACCTTGGTGAGAGCAAAAAAACGCTTGGGGCAACATTTCTTGAAAGATTTGTCCATTGCCCAGCACATTGCCGACAGCATACCCGCCGGCTGCGACTTGCCTGTGCTTGAAATCGGGCCAGGTATGGGCGTGTTGAGCCAATTTGTGTTGCAGCACCCCAACCGCTTCACCGCCATCGAAATCGACCACGAATCGGTCGAATATCTCCACCAAAATCTGCCTGCGCTCGATGTTGTCGAGGGCGATTTTCTGAAAATGGATTTGAACGCCCTGTTCGAAGGCGGCAAGTTTGTCGTCGTGGGCAATTTTCCCTATAACATTTCGAGCCAGATATTTTTTCGCGTCCTCGAGCAGCGCGACCGCATTCCGTGCGTTGTTGGCATGGTGCAAAAAGAGGTGGCCGAGCGCATTGCTGCGCCACACGGCAACAAAACCTACGGCATCACCAGCGTGCTGTTGCAGGCGTTTTACAGCATCGAATATCTTTTCACTGTATCGGAACAGGTTTTCGACCCACCGCCCAAAGTGAAATCGGCCGTTATTCGCCTAACGCGCAACGCCACCGAGCGGCTTGCCTGCGATGAGAAACTCTTTGTGCGTGTGGTGAAAACGGCCTTCAACCAACGACGAAAAACGCTCCGCAATTCGCTGAAGCCACTGCTGCAAGGCGCAGCGTGCGCGGAGCCAATTTTCGACAAGCGTCCCGAACAGTTGAGTGTTGCCGACTTTGTGGCGCTCACCAATCTGATGGCAACAAAAATGAGCGTTTAAGGGGATTTCTATAGATTTCTTTGTAGTGATTTTTGAATTTTGGAGTAGCAGATGTTTGGCTTGAGCGAAAGCGCAATGCGGTGGCATTGTAATTGAGTGAAAGTCAGACAGATGCAGTCCAAAAACAAAAAGCGCACAAAAGTATTTAGAAAATCGCCATTTGTTAAACTTTTTTACAAAACGGGGAATTTATAGAAGTCCCCTTAACCCACGATGCGGATTTCGCGACGAAATGCGTATCGAAAAAACGAAAAAACATGTCTGAAATCCGTTTGTTCTACCGCGAAAACAATCGCCTGAAAATATCGAAAGATATAGCGTCGCTCAAACAGATGCCGCTGAGCAATGTGCTGTGGATCGACCTGAACGATGTGCCAGAAGATGCCGAAAGCGAACTCGAACAGTTCCTCAAAATCTATATTCAAGAGGAGGAGGAGATGGAGGAGATCGAGATAAGTTCGCGCTACATCGAAACCGAGGACACGCTGGTGGCCAACTCCAAATTCCTGCTCGACAACTACGACGAAGAACCCGTTTCGTTCATCGTCAAAAACAACATTTTGGTGTCGGTGCGCAGCCAAGAGTTGCGCTCGTTCAACGAAACGGTGAAAAAGATGTTTGCCAATCCGCGCAACTACCCCAACGGCTACTACATACTTGTGGCACTGCTCGAAACTCGTGTGGAGTACGACGCCGACATGATAGAGGATATGACGCGCGAAATTACGCGACTCAGCAACCAGTTGAAAAACGACGATGTGAGCGACGACATACTGATAGCCATCAAAGAGTTGCAGGAAAAGACGATGTTGATACGCGAAAACATTGTCGATAAACAGCGCGTCTGCTCCAATATGCTCAAAAGCGAAATGTTCCCCGCCGAGGCCAAAAACAAACTGACCATCATCATCAAGGACATCAATTCGCTTTTCGAACACACGCGCTTTTCGTTCGACCGCCTCGAATACCTGCAAGACACATTCCTTGGTTTGGTCAATATCCAGCAGAACAAAATAATCAAAATTTTCACCATCGTGAGCGTTATCTTCCTGCCGCCCACATTGGTAGCGAGCATGTACGGCATGAACTTCGACTTTATGCCCGAACTGCATTGGCGCTACGGTTACCTGTGGGCCATCGGGCTGATGGTGATGTTTGTACTCTTCATTTTGTGGTATTTCAAACACAAGAAATGGCTGTAAGGGCGCATTTGTGGTTGTGATGGTGTTTTTTGGGGAGATCGTGTGCGATTTTTGGAAGACGAATAATCGCGTACCTATCTGATAATCACCGCAGTAACAGCTATTGTCATCACTTTTGGACTGGGTCGCATGTAGGCCTTGCTCGCCGCCAATTTGCGGTTGCCGCACGATGTGGCGGCTAATGCAGATTCAATCATAACTACACAAACTAATTTTTTCATTGCGTTTTTTTATTTTGGTTGATTATATTGCTTCCAAAAAGCGACTGCAAAGCAACACACTATTTGCGAATAACAAAATGTTTTTTATTGTTTTTCGATAATAAGAACACGAAAGTATCGGAATAGTCGTTTGAGCGCATTGGGCAAAAATTCGTACCTTTGGCAAGTTGCGTGGCTGTACGGCTGATGTCCTTTCGGCAAAAAGTAGTAACTTTGCAAAGTGGATTGTGTACGCACTCATTAACACGCAACAAATCACCACAAAAACACGCAACAAAACGCATTTAAGTCCAAAGATAATACTGCAACAAATCAACCAACCATACAGCAAAGATTTACCACAATGAACTACAATTTCACAGAAATTGAGAAGAAATGGCAGGCGTTCTGGGAGCAGAACAACACCTACAAAGTAA
>CAVKTI010000006.1:0-72023 GCA_963659365.1 Acutalibacteraceae bacterium
GTATCGCCTCAACAACAGACCACGAAAAAAACTCAACTATCTATCACCAAAACAATTTTTTTTCCGAACTTTGCAAAAAATCTGTTGCATTTAGAAGTTGAATCTGCCAACACTTTTTACTGGCAATTTTTTGTTTGAAAAAAAATTACTACCTTTGCAGTGCAAAAAAAGTGTGCGGCAGTAGCTCAGTTGGTAGAGCATCAGCTTCCCAAGCTGAGGGTCGCGAGTTCGAGCCTCGTTTGCCGCTCTGGCGCAGAAGCGTTTTCTACGGAGAACGCTTTTGTTTTTTGCAGAAATTCGTTTTTGAGCGTTTTTTTGTATCTTTGCACCAAAACTCGACCATTTTATGTATATCGCCATAGGACTTTTGGTGCCGTTTGCTGGTACGGTGTTGGGGGCTGCGCTGGTTTTTCTGATGCGCAACGGCATCAGTATGGCCGTGAACAAGCTGCTGCTCGGTTTTGCTTCGGGCGTGATGATGGCGGCCTCGGTGTGGTCGCTGCTTATGCCGAGCCTTGCCATGGGTGCCGCCAATGGTAGCCGATTTGCGTGGATGCCTGCCACTGTGGGATTTCTGCTCGGCATGGCGTTTTTGCTGATTTTGGACACGATTATTCCGCACCTGCACGCCAATTCCAACGAACCCGAAGGGCTGAAATCGTCGTGGAAGCGCACTACCATGCTGGCGGTGGCGGTTACGCTGCACAACATTCCCGAAGGCATGGCTGTGGGCGTGGTGTTGGCGAGTGCTTTGGCTGGCGATGTGGGCGTAAGTCTGTCGGGCGCGCTGGCGCTGTCGGTGGGCATTGCCATACAGAATTTTCCCGAAGGGGCGATTGTGTCGCTGCCGCTCAAAAGCGAGGGTTTGTCGCGCTGGAAAGCGTTTGGCGTGGGCGCATTGTCGGGCGTGGTTGAGCCAATTTTCGGCTTTGGCACAATAGTCGCCATCGCCATTATCACGCCAATTTTGCCCTATCTGCTGGCGTTTGCCGCTGGCGCAATGATCTATGTGGTAGTCGAAGAGTTGATTCCCGAATCGCAAAGCGGACACCATTCCAACATCGCCACCGTGGGTGTGGCTATCGGATTCGCACTGATGATGGTACTCGATGTGGCATTAGGATAAGAAATTCCTTGAAAATGAGAGAAAAAAAACGAACAAAAACGGCAAAAATGCACTTGCGGCAGCGCAATAATCTGCTCTACGAACAACTGCAATACACGGGCGACCGCATGGGCGGCACACAGTTCGAACTGCTGGTGTTTGACAAGGCGACAATGCACCGATACACCTCCGACCAACCGACGATATTGGACAATATCGACCCGAAGAAAGTCTGCTGGCTCTGTGTGCGCGGACTGTCGGACACGGCTAAATTGCAACCGCTGTGCGCTGCGTTGCAAATTCCGACGCTCTGGCTGCAAGATGTGCTGAACACGCACCATCTGTCGAAAATAGAGGAACTCGACACTGCCGTGCTGACCATTCTCGACCTCTTTTCGAGCGATGCGCAGGAGCAAATCGAAAAAGAGCGCGTGGGACTTATTCTGAAGCCAGAACTGGTCGTTTCGTTTCAGGAAACGCAAAACGACCTCTTTGCCGACATCGCCAACGCCATCGCCAACAACGAGGGCAAGGTGCGCCACCAGTCGGCCGACTATCTCTACAACCTGCTGTTCAGCAACATTGTGAACGGCTATCTCGGCATTCTCGATATGCAGCGCGAACAGATGCTCGACATGGAAAATGTGCTGATGGAATTTGGCGACGAAAAGCCCAACAACATCGGCCGCGACATTCAGATGGTGCGCAACGACTACATTCAACTGCGCCGCAACCTACTGCCGCTATGCGAAAATTTTCGGATTTTGACCGAATCGGCACAAGTAAAAGCCGCCAACAAAATCTACTACAAAGACACTTTCGACCACCTTTTGCAGGTGTTTCAGATGATCGACAGTGCCAAAGAGAACATCACTGCGCTGGTCGATTTGTACTTGGCCAACAACGACTTGCGCATGAACCGCATCATGAGCCGACTCACTGTGCTGTCGGCCATATTCATTCCAATCACCTTTTTGGCGGGCGTGTGGGGTATGAATTTCCGCGTGATGCCCGAACTCGATTGGCAATACGGCTACCTGCTGGCGTGGGGAAGCATGCTGCTCGTGGCTGGCGCAATCGCCGTTTGGCTCTGGCGGAAACATTGGTTTTAGTGCCGCTCGACAGCCTATGCGGCAGCGCAATTTTTTTCGTATCTTTGCAGAAAGAATTTGCCCATGAAACAGTTTGAAAACTATCCGCTTTTGGCACACAACACATTTGGCATGAATGTGCGTGCGCGCTACTTTGTGGAGTACGACAGCGTGGACGAACTGCGTACATTTCTTGCGGCGCACTGTGGCGAACGCATTTTTCACATCGGTGCGGGCAGTAACTTGCTGTTTACCAAAGACTTCGACGGATATATTTTGCATAGCGGCATCAAATTTTGCGAACTTCGGCACGAAGATGGAACAGACCTTTTGGTGCGCGTCGGTGCAGGCGTGGTTTGGGACGAATTTTGTGCCACTGCGTGTGCCAAAAACTTGGGCGGAACGGAAAATCTCTCGTACATTCCCGGCGAAGTGGGCGCCAGTGCCGTGCAGAACATCGGTGCGTATGGCGCCGAAGTGGCCGACATCATCGCGCAAGTCGAAACCATCGAAATAACCACGGGCGAACGGCGTATTTTTCAAAATTCGGAGTGCCAATATGGCTACCGTCAAAGCATTTTCAAAGGCGATTTGAAAGGGCAATATATCGTTACGGCGGTAGTTTTTCGCTTGTCGAAAAATCCGACGCTGCGGCTCGACTACGGCAACCTGCGCGACACCTTGGCACACATCGACCGCCCCACCGTGAACGATGTGCGGCAAGCCGTTATCGGCATACGCAAGCAGAAATTACCCGAGCCATCGGAACTGGGCAGTGCAGGTAGTTTTTTCAAAAATCCCGTAGTGCCGCGCGCTCAAGCCGACGCACTTTTAGCCAAAAATCCCACAATGCCGCACTACGCCGTGGGCGACAGCGCAACGAAAATTCCTGCGGCGTGGCTCATCGAACAGTGCGGTTGGAAAGGGCGCACGCTCGGTGGCGCAGGCGTTTACGAAAAGCAGCCGCTCGTGCTGGTGAACCGCAACCACGCCACGCCCGACGATGTGCAGCAACTGGCGCAACAAATCGTTGCATCGATACACGGAAAATTTGGCATCACCATCGAGCCAGAAGTGAATTATGTTTAGAATATAGAAGATAGAGCATAGAACATAGACAGAATCATTTGAAGATTTGAAGATTTGAAAATTTGAAGATTGATTTTGCCCTACAGACCATCACCAATGCGTTAAACTAATCAACTCATCAACTCATCAACTTTATAGACTTTCACACTATACTATCATGTCATCATTTATTATCGAAGGCGGACACAAACTGCACGGCGCAATTACGCCACAGGGCGCAAAAAATGAGGCGTTGCAGGTGATTTGCGCCACAGTGCTGACCGAAGAAAAGGTCGTTATCGAGAACATTCCCGACATTCTCGATGTGAAAAACCTGATACAACTTTTGCGCGATATGGGCGTGGCAGTCGAACAGTTGGGGCGCGGCAAATATAGTTTTTGCGCACGGACGCTCGACGAAAAGTTTCTCGACAGCGACGACTTTTTGACCAAATGCGCCAAACTGCGCGGTTCGGTTATGCTCATTGGTCCATTGGTGGCGCGGCGTGGCAAGGTTACCTATGCCAAACCTGGCGGCGACAAAATTGGGCGGCGGCGACTCGATACGCACTTCGTCGGCATACAAAAACTGGGTGCAACGCTGACTTACGACCAGCAAAAACAGGCCTACGCACTGCAAACGCAAGGCCTCGAAGGTGCTTATATGCTACTCGACGAGGCATCGGTAACTGGCACTGCCAACATTGTGATGGCAGCAGTGTGCGCCAAAGGCACAACCACCATCTACAACGCCGCCTGCGAACCCTATTTGCAACAACTTTGCAAAATGCTGAACGCCATGGGCGCGCACATTTCGGGCATTGCTTCGAACCTGCTCACCATCGAAGGGGTAGAAACGCTGCACGGCACCAAGCACTGCATTTTGCCCGACATGATTGAAGTAGGCAGTTTCATCGGTATGGCGGCTATGACGGGCAGCGCGCTCACTATCAAAGGCGTGTCGTACAAAAATCTCGGCATCATTCCCGACAGTTTCCGCCGTTTGGGCATCAAATTGGAGCAAAATGGCGACGACATCTGCATTCCAGCGCAGGATTCGTACGAGATAGAGTCGTTCATCGACGGTTCGATACTCACGCTGGCCGATGCACCGTGGCCGGGGCTTACGCCCGACCTATTGAGCGTGTTGCTTGTGGTGGGCACACAGGCCAAAGGCAGCGTGCTGATTCATCAGAAAATGTTCGAGAGCCGCCTCTTTTTCGTCGATAAACTGATAGATATGGGTGCGCAAATCATCTTGTGCGACCCGCACCGCGCCGTCGTTATCGGGCACGACCACAAAATACGCCTGCGCCCCAACAACATGACCTCGCCCGATATACGCGCTGGCATTGCGCTGCTCATCGCCGCCATGAGTGCTGACGGCATTAGCCGCATCGACCACATCGACCAGATAGACCGCGGCTACGAAAACATCGAAAAACGCCTCAACGCCATCGGTGCCAACATCAAACGCGAAGAGTGATTTTTTTTAATTATTTGAAAATTTGAAGATTTGAAAATTTGAAGATTGATTCAACGATTCAACGATTCAACGATTCAACGATTCAACGATTACACAATTTGAAATTTGAAATTCTGAAATTTGAAATCTGAAACATGTCCCCCATCATCGGAATATCAGCAAACTACAAAGACGGCACATCGCGCATTGCCGATGCCTATGTGCAGGCGGTGGTGCAGGCTGGAGGCACGCCGCTGCTCGTTCCCGTAACCGACGACGAACCGACGCTGGCCGCCGCCGTGCGCCAACTCGACGGACTTGTGTTGAGCGGCGGTGCCGACATCGACCCACACTATTTCGGCGAAGAGATAATTCCCGAATGCGGCACTATCGATGCCACGCGCGACACCTACGACCTACACCTTATCGACTACGCGCGCCGCTACCAAACGCCGATTTTGGGCATCTGCCGCGGTATGCAGATTCTGAATGTGCAGATGGGCGGCACGCTCTATCAGGACATCTACGCACAAAACACCGCCACGCTGCTCGTCCACGACCAAGACAGCACGCCACGCACCGAACCGACGCACCAAGTGGCAGTCGCCACCGGCACCAAACTGGCCGAAATTGTAAAGTCTAACACGCTGGAAGTCAATTCGTTCCACCACCAAGCGGTGAAAGATGTTGCGCCTACGCTGCGCGCTTCGGCACACAGCACCGACGGTCTGTGCGAAGCCATCGAGTCGCCCGACTATCCGATAATCGGCGTGCAGTGGCACCCCGAAAATCTGGCGGTGGCAGGTCAAAAAGAGCAACGCGCGCTGTTTGAGTGGCTGGTAAGCGAAGCCAAAATCCACCACGCAGCGCAACAAGTTCACTGTCAGGCAATTACGCTCGATTCACACTGCGACACGCCGATGGTTTATACCGACGGCATGGACTTTGGACAACGCAACGACGGCGCGCTAGTCGATTTTGTGAAGATGGACGAGGGTCGCCTCGACACCATATTTATGGCGGCTTACATTCCGCAAAAAGTGCTGGACGAAGCCGCCACCGCCGAAGCCACAAAATTGGCATTCGATACACTACAACTTATTCATAATCAAGTAGATAAAAATTCCAACAAAGCCTGCATCGCCACTTCGGTCGCTACCATCGAAGCCGCCAAACGCGCTGGATTGAAAGCCGTGGTGCCAGTGGTCGAAAACGGCTATGCCATCGGCAGCGACATCGAGAATATCGCGCGTTTCTACGACCTTGGCGTGCGCTACATCACGCTCTGCCACAACGGCGACAATCTGATTTGCGACAGTGCCTCGCGCACACAGCACACCCACGGCGGTTTGAGCGATTTCGGGCGCAAAGTGGTAGCCGAAATGAACCGCCTCGGCATTATGGTCGATCTGTCGCACGCTGGCGAAGAGAGTTTTTGGCAAGCACTCGACTGTTCCGCTGCGCCGATTATCTGTTCGCACTCGTCGGCACGCGCGCTGTGCGATCACCCGCGCAACCTTACCGATGCGCAACTGCGTGCTTTGGCTGCGGCCGATGGCGTGTGCCAAGTCTGCCTCTACGATGGCTTTCTGACCACGCACGAAGGCACTGCCAATGTGCAGACCGCCGCCAACCACATCGACCACATTGTGCAGACGGCGGGTATCGACTGCGTGGGCATCGGCTCCGATTTTGACGGCGGCGGAAGCATCAGAGGTTGCCGCGCCAGCAACGAACTCATCAACATCACCAAAGAACTGCTGCGCCGTGGCTACACCCTCGACGACCTCCGCAAAATTTGGGGAGAAAACCTCCTTCGCGTCATGAAAAAGGCGGAATTAGTTGCGAAAAATTAGGAATTAGGAATGAGGAGTGAGGAGTTTTTTAGTGTGAAAGTGTATAAAGTGTGTAAAGTGTATAAAGTGGAAAGTTTTCCATTTGAAAATTTGAAGATTTGAAGATTGATTTTACCTTGCAGACTTTCACTAATGCGTTAAACTAATCAACCAAAAAAGAAACAATCAAACAGAAATTAAACAACATAACCACCGAACTATTGTGTTAAATCTGCAACAAAATCTGAAACTACAGCAAAAATTGTCGCCACAACAAATTCAGGTGATAAAAATGCTGGAATATCCGACCGTCGAACTGGAAGAGCGCATTCGCGAGGAGATGGAGGCAAACCCTGCTCTCGACGAAGGCAAACCCGACAACAACGAGGGCGGCGATGAGTCCGAAACCGACAACTACAACGAGGCGACCGACGACGGCGACACCAACAGCGACGGCGACGATTTCGACCTGACCGAATACGCCAGCGACGACGACATTCCCGACTACAAACTGCAAACGCACAACCACTCGTCCGACGACAAAGAGGCCACCATGCCGCTCTCCGAACAGCAGTCGTTCCACGAGCACCTCACCAGCCAGTTGGAACTGATGCGCTTGGAGCGAAAAATTTTGGGACTTGCCACCTACATCATCGGCAATATCGACGACGACGGCTACCTGCGCCGCAGCCTCGAAGCGATGCAAGACGACCTCGCCTTCCAGTTTGGCATCACCGCCAGCGACGACGAGATGCAGCAAGCACTCGAAGCCGTGCAGAGCCTCGAACCAGCAGGCATCGCCGCACGCGACCTGCAAGAATGCCTTGTGCTGCAACTCAAACACCGCGAACAGACGCCCGACACGCAAAACGCCATCGCCATCGTGCAAAACTGGTTCGAGCAGTTCTCGAAACGGCAGTACGACTATATCGCACGGCGGCTCAACATCGGCGAAGAGGAGATGCGCCGCGCCACCGCCGAAATCAAACGCCTCAACCCAAAACCCGGCAACGCCTACGCCACCACCGCCGAACTGATGCAGTCGCAAATAACGCCCGATTTTATCGTCGAAAACGATAACGGACGGCTCACAGTGTCGCTCAACAATGCCAATGTGCCAAGTCTGCGTGTGAGCCGCGACTACGCCGATATGGTGAACGACTACACCGCCAACAAAGCCAATCAGACCAAGCAGATGCGCGATGCTATCGCCTTTGCAAAACAAAAAATCGATGCGGCACGCTGGTTCATCGACGCACTGCAACAGCGCAATATCACCCTGCTCAACACGATGAACGCCATTGTCGAACACCAGCGCGACTACTTTCTCGATGGCGACGAAACCAAACTGCGCCCCATGAAACTGAAAGACATTGCCGAGCAGGTGGGCTACGACATCTCCACCGTTTCGCGCGTGAGCAACAGCAAATATGTGCAGACCAATTTCGGCATTTTTCCGCTGAAACACTTTTTTGTGGAAACCATGCAGACCACCGACGGCGGCGAGACATCGAACCGCGCCATCAAAAAAATCATTGCCGACCTTGTGGCTGCCGAAGACCCGAAAAATCCCGTCAACGACGACCAACTGACTGAATATCTGCGCCAATCGGGCTATGTGATAGCACGCCGCACCGTTGCAAAATACCGCGAACAACTCGGCATTCAAGTGGCACGACTGCGCAAAGAGATTTGAACATTTTCCATTTGAAAATTTGAAGATTTGAAGATTGCGGTGTTTTTGAATGCGTGGCTTTTTCCCCTATCGGGGGAAAAGGGAAAGGGGGCTATTGCCAAAAAATAGTAGCAAGTAGCAAGATACAAGTCGCAAGAATAGATTTTAAGAACATAGAAGATAGAGCATAGACTCTTTAATTAAAAAATGGTGGCTTTTTGGAAAGCGAACACGGCATTGGGCGGCGAGTGTCAAAAATCAGGTTTTGTGTTTCGAAAAAGCGTCATCACTGTTTGAGCGAAAGCGAGTTTGATGACGCCGAAACCAAAACCGCCAATTTTTGGCAACGCTCGCGCCCCTGCCGCGACTTTTCTTTGGTTCGTTTCTTTTGGTCGTCAAAAGAAATGAACGAAAAAAATAACGGTTTTCAAAACTTAAATAACGAATTTTTCGCATGAAAGTTCCTAAAATCATAATTTTCATCTGCCTGCTGTTTTTCTCGATTGCGGCATCGGCAACGGACAACGACTCCATTTTTGCAGTATGTCGGGAGCAGTGCGCCGCCAACGCCAATTTGGCGCAAGTGGCGAAGCAGTTCATCGGCACGCCCTATATGGCTGGCACACTCGATGGCGACAGCGTGGAGCGGCTCAAAATTCGCCTCGATGCGTTCGACTGCGTTACATTCGTCGAAACAGCGCTCGCACTCTGGCGCAGCAATGCAAAAAATTACGACGATTTTGCGCACGAATTGCAGCACATTCGCTACCGCAATGGCGCAATCGACGGCTACGCCTCGCGCCTACACTACACCACCGATTGGCTCGACAACAATGCGCAAAAAGGCACGCTCACCGACATCACACGCCGTTTAGGCGGCATTGTGCGCAACAAAAACACCAATTTTATGAGCCGCCACACCGAGGCTTATCCTGCACTCGGCGACACGGCGCAACTGGCTGCCATTCGCCAAATAGAGGCGCAAATCAACAGCCGCACACACTATTTTATTCCGAAAAATCGTGTGGCCAGCATCGCTGCGCAAATTCCCGAAGGTGCCATCATCGCCATCACTTCCACCATCGACGGACTGGATTGCGCCCACATCGGCATTGCCACAAAGCGCAACGGCGCAACGCATTTGCTCCACGCATCGAGCAGCCAAAAATGCGTCTGTATCAGCAAAAAAACGCTCGCCGACTACTTGGAAAGCAATAAAAAATTTAGCGGAATTATCGTTGCAAAGCCAATAAAATAAGAAAAAATTACACAAAGTTGTTTTTTCTAAAAAAATATCGTAAATTTGCCGTGTGAAAAATTCGTTTTTAGAAGCGTTTTTAACCATAAACAAGCCATGCAACAAATAAAAAAATCACCTGAAGCCAATCTCGAAAACAAGCGACTAACCTACACGCTGATGGGTTTGGTGCTTTCGTTCGCCGTTTTCTATGTGGCCTTTGAATGGACCGACAGAGATGTTGAAAAATACGATGTCGCTGTCAGTCAAGATGTTATATTCGAAGAAGAGATGATAGAGCAGACCGTGCAGGAGGAGCAGAACACGCCACCGCCACCACCACCAGCCGCTCCCGATGTCATCGAAGAGATACAGATTGTGGACGATGATGTGGAAACTGCCGACATCACCATCAGTTCCGAAGACGACCAAACACAGGCGCAAGAGGTGATTCAAGCACCCGTCGAGATGCCCGAAGAGGATCCCGAAGAGAACATTGTGTTTGTGGTGGCCGAAAAGATGCCATCGTTCCCCGGCGGTCAGCAAGCACTGATGAAATACTTGAGCGAGAACATTCGCTACCCTGTCATTGCGCAGGAAAATGGCGTGCAAGGGCGTGTTATTGTGCAGTTCACCGTGCGCAAAGATGGCTCCATCGACGATGTGAAGGTGGTGAAATCGGCCGACCCGAGCCTCGACAAAGAGGCGGTGCGCCTCATCAAATCGGTGCCTGCATGGGAACCAGGTATGCAGCGCGGCAAAGCGGTACACTGTAAATTCACCGTGCCAATCGTATTCAAACTGCAAATGTAATTGTAGACGGGCAGCAAAGCCAAACTACAACTGCCTCGCAATTCAAGCGGGGCAGTTTCGTTGAAACAAATAACCGAAAAAACAAAATACTATGGAACTGATAGCACAACTGACCAGACATGCGCAACAGAACCTGCGCCACATTGTACTGCCCGAAGGCGATGAGCCACGCACACTCGAAGCCGCCGATCGTGTTTTGGCCGAAAAAATTGCACGCCTGACGCTCATTGGCGACGAAAAGAAAATCCACGCTATGGCCGCCGAAAAAGGTCTGAAACACATCGGCGAAGCCACTATCATCAACCCCGAAACCGACCCGCGAATGCCTGTTTATGCCGACCTGCTCTACGAACTGCGCAAAAACAAAGGCATGACCCACGAAGAGGCCGAGCAGAAAGCCAAAGACCCGCTCTATCTCGGTTGCTTAATGATAAAAAATGGCGATGCCGATGGCGAAGTGGCAGGCGCACGCGGCACCACGGCCGACACCATACGCCCCGCTTTTCAGATAATCAAAACACAACCGGGCGTGAGTGTTGTGTCGGGCGCATTCTTGATGCTGACCCCCGCCAAACAACTCGGCGAAGACGGTCTGCTGGTGTTTGCCGATTGTGCCGTCAATCCTTGTCCCACCGCTCCCGAACTGGCGCAAATAACTCTATCGACCGCCGAAACGGCACGCGTGCTGGGTGGCTACGAACCGCGTGTGGCGATGCTCAGTTTCTCGACCAAAGGCAGTGCCAAGCACGAACTCATCGACAAGGTAACCGAAGCCTTGCGCATCGTTCGCGAGAAAGCCCCAGACCTGCAAATCGATGGCGAACTGCAAGCCGATGCGGCGCTTGTACCCGAAGTTGGTGCGCACAAAGCCCCATGCAGCCCAGTGGCTGGCAAAGCCAATGTGCTTGTTTTCCCCGACCTGCAAGCAGGCAACATCGGCTACAAACTGGTAGAGCGTTTTTCGGGTGCACAGGCCATCGGCCCTATTTTGCAAGGCATTGCCGCCCCCGTGAACGACCTCAGCCGCGGCTGCAAAGTCGATGACATCGTGAAAATGATTATCATCACTGCAAATCAGGCAATAAGTGCGAAAGTGTGAAAGTGCGAAAGTGTGAAAGTATCGGATTGAAATGTTGTTTACTCGTTTTGAAGAAATAAAAGCATGGCAAAAATCGATGGCATTAGCCAATGATTTATATACTTTGCTTGAAAATTCAAAAGATTATGGGTTCAACGACCAAATTCAGCGTGCAGCGGTTTCCATCATGAATAATATCGCCGAAGGATTTGAGCGCAATAACAACCGAGAATTTTATCACTTTCTGCGAATAGCAAAAGCATCGTGTGCCGAAGTGCGTTCGATGCTCTACTTGGCACAAATTCGCCAAAAAATTTCTGATGAAAATTGCCAAAAACTTTTTCAAGAAGCCGAAAACATATCAAAAATGATTTCATCGTTAATGAAAACACTAAAAACATAACAATTTACACTTTCACACCTTCACACCTTCACACCTTCACACTTTCTAACTTTATAACTTTATAAACTGAACCATGAAAATTCTTGTTCTGAACTGCGGAAGTTCGTCGATTAAATACAAACTGTTCGATATGGACGAAAACGCCGTGTTGGCGCAGGGCGGCATCGAAAAAATCGGGCTGCCCGACTCGTTCCTGAAAATTACGCTACCAAGTGGCGAAAAAGTGGTTTTGGAGAAGGCAATTCCCGAACACACCGTTGGCATTGCGTTCATTTTTGAGCAACTGACCAGTGCGAAATATGGCTGCCTGCGCTCGCTCGACGAGATTGATGCGGTAGGCCATCGCGTGGTGCACGGCGGCGAACAGTTTAGCCAGTCGGCGGTGATAACGCCCGAAGTGCTCGAGCAGATAAAAATCTGCGCCGACCTTGCGCCGTTGCACAACCCCGCCAACATCAAAGGCATCGACGCTATCAGCAAAATTCTGCCCAATGCGCCGCAAGTGGCTGTGTTCGACACCTCGTTCCACCAAACGATGCCCGACTATGCCTATATGTACGCATTGCCCTACGAATACTACGAAAAATATGGCGTGCGCCGCTACGGTTTTCACGGCACGAGCCACCGTTATGTGTCGCGCCGCGCCTGCGATTTTCTCGGACTCGACTATCAGAAAACAAAAATCATCACGGCACACATTGGCGGCGGCGGCTCCGTTACGGCCATTCGCGACGGTCGCTCGGTCGATACTTCGATGGGACTCACGCCTGTGGAGGGCCTGATGATGGGAACGCGTTCTGGCGATGTCGATTTGGGCGCAATCGTCTATCTGATGGAAAAAGAGGGGCTCGATGCCGCCAAACTGTCGAACATTATCAACAAAAAATCGGGTGTGATGGGCATTTCGGGCGTTTCGAGCGATATGCGCGACATCGAAAAAGCCATCGGCGAGGGCAACAAACGCGCCCGCTTGGCGATGGCGATGTTCAACTACCGCATTCTGAAATATATCGGGGCGTATGCTGCCGCTCTCAATGGGTTCGATGTGCTGGTATTCACGGGCGGCGTGGGCGAAAATCAGGCTGGCACGCGCCAATATGTGGCCGACGGACTGAAATATCTCGGCGCAGAAATCGACCAAGAACTGAACGCCCACTCGCGCGGCGAAGAGGTGGAACTCTCCACACCACAATCGAAAGTGCGCATCGTGGTAATTCCCACCGACGAAGAGTTGATGATTGCACAAGACACCTTGCATCTAATTAGGAATTAGGAGTGAGGAATTTTTTTTAGTTAGCAGTGAGAAGTTAGCAGTGAGAAGTGAATTTTTGAGTGAGGAGTTTTTTAGTTAGAAGTGAGGAGTTAACAGTGAATGAAAACTCTGACTAAGACGACGACGATGACTCGCGCGGAGATCCTGTTGAACCGCAAATAACCAAATAACCAAATCCGCAAATCAACAAAAACATAGAAACAGCGCGAAGCGCGAAAAACACAGAAACCTGCGCGAAGCGCAATCTGAAATTTGAAATAAAAAGAAGAAACAATGAACTACAAAATGATGACTGCCGACGAGGCCGCTGCTTTGGTGAGCAATGGCGATGTTGTCGGATTTAGTGGCTTCACTCCAGCGGGTGCGCCCAAAGTGGTGCCCGAAGCCATTGCACGCCGTGCCGAAGCCGAACACGCCGCAGGCCGCGAATTTAAAATTGGTATGTACACAGGCGCATCAACGGGCGATATGCTCGACGGCGCATTGGCGCGCGCCAACGCCATTTTGTTTCGCACGCCCTACCAATCGAGCAAAGACCTGCGCGCCCGCATCAACGCACAAGAGGCGCACTATTTCGATATGCACCTGTCGCACGAGGCGCAAGAGTTGCGTTATGGCTTTCTGCCGAAACCGAAATTTGCTATCGTTGAGGCGTGCGACTTGACTGCCGACGGCGAGATTGTGCCAACATCGGGCGTGGGAATTTTGCCCACTATCTGCCGTCTAGCCGACCAAATCATTGTGGAACTGAACACCACCACACCGAAAGAACTGCGCGGCATTCACGACATCTACGAACCGCTCGACCCACCGATGCGCAAGGCAATCCCTGTTTACAGCGTGAGCGACCGCTGCGGCGATGTGTGTGTGAAAGTCGATCCGAAGAAAATTGTCGCTGTGGTAGAATCGAACATTCCAAACGGCAGCGGAAAATTTGCGCCGATGGACGATGTAACGGCAAAAATCGGCGAAAATGTGGCACATTTTTTGGCTGCCGAAATCAAGGCGGGGCGCATTCCTGCGTCGTTCCTGCCCATTCAGTCGGGCGTGGGCAACATTGCCAACGCAGTGCTGGCTTCGCTGGGCGAAAACCCCGACATTCCAGCGTTTACCATGTACACCGAAGTGATTCAAGACGCCGTTATCGGCCTGATGAAAGAGGGGCATGTGAAATTTGCCAGCGGCTGCTCGCTTACCGTGTCGCAGCCTGTTTTGGAGGAGGTGTACCAAAATCTCGACTTTTTCAAACAGCGCATTGTGCTGCGTCCGCAGGAGATTTCGAACAATCCCGAAGTGGCGCGCCGTTTGGGCTTGATAACCATCAATACGGCACTCGAAGCCGACATTTTTGGCAACATCAACTCGACGCATGTGCTCGGCACCAAGATGATGAACGGCATTGGCGGTTCGTGCGACTTCACGCGCAACGCCTACATCTCCATTTTCACCACGCCATCGACTGCCAAAGAGGGCAAAATTTCGTCGATTGTGCCGATGGTGTCGCACCTCGACCAGAGCGAACACTCTGTGAAAGTGCTGATTACGGAGTACGGCGTGGCCGACCTGCGTGGCAAATCGCCGATACAACGGGCGCACTGTATCATCGACAACTGTGTACACCCCGACTACCGCGATATGCTGCGCCGCTATCTCGAATCGGCACCGAAAGCACACACACCGATGAATATCTACACCTGTTTCGAGATGCACAAAGCGTTTGCCGAAACGGGCGATATGCACAACGCAAAACTCTGACAATCAGAGTTGTAAGCACAAAAACAACGCTCGCCGAAAACTGGTGGGCGTTGTTTTTTTTTAGCGAAAATCAGAACAGCACCTTGCCGATTTTTGCATCGTGCGGCTCGGTGGGAATGTGCGGAAAAATCTGAAAATCGAATGCCAAACCGATGGTTGGCACGGCGGCGTGTTCGGCCAAAAAGCGGTCGTAGTAGCCACGCCCACGCCCAAGACGGTCGCCCGCAGGCGAAAAAGCCATGCCCGGCAGCACAATCAAGTCGATGTCGCTTGAAAAAACTGCGTCCGAAGTCGGCTCTTGAATGTGAAAAGCCCCTTCGTGTAAGTCGTCGAGCGTGTGCAACTCCACAGGGCGAATGTCGTCGCCAGCAACCACAGGCAGAATAATGCGCTTTTTGCCCAGCGTGTGTGCAATGAGCGCGTGCGTGCAGACCTCGTCGGGCAGCGACCAGTAGAGCATCACGGTGTGCGCCGCCCGAAAAAGTGCGTCCGCCTCCAATTGCGCAATCACGCAGCGCGACTTTTCGGCCAACATTTCTGCCGAAAACTGCGACTTTCGCAAACGCACTTCGCTACGCAACTGCTTTTTCTGCTCAAAAGGAAACATTTCAGATTAGGTTGATGAGTTGATTGGTTGATGAGTTGATTAGTTTAACGCATTGGCACTAATTTCTGATTTCTGATTTCTAATTTCTGATTGTTTCTCAAAATTGCTATCGCAATTTTTGTTTCTAGTTTCTAGTTTCTCGCGCTTCGCACTGTTTTTGTGGATTTGCGGATTTGGTTATTTGCCTTTTGGGGTTAATCCAACAATCTGAAATTTGAAATTTGAAATTGCGGCTTTGCCGCATCACTGCTCACTTCTCACTTCTAACTTCTCACTATTTTAGAATAATTCTAAAAGTTGTTCCTTTGGCGAGTTCGGACTGTTTGACAAAAATTTTGCCGCCGTGATATGTTTCGACAATGCGTTTGGCGAGCGGCAAACCAAGCCCCCAGCCGCGCTGTTTGGTGGTGTAGCCGGGGCGAAAAACAGTTTTGAAACGGCGTTTGTCGATGCCTTTGCCCATGTCGGAAATGTCGATAAAGGTGCGGTTTTTGTCAGTTTTGCCAACAACGACCGTGATTTTGCCTTTGCCGTCCATCGCGTCGAGCGCATTTTTGCAGAGATTTTCGACCACCCATTCGAAGAGCGGCACACAGAGCGCATTTTCGCACGCCGCCTTGTTCTCCACCTCGAACTGCACCATTTGCGAAGCGCGGCGGCGCATATAATCGACCGACCGCTGCACCACCTCGTTCACGCTGCACGGCGTAAGCACTGGTTTTGAGCCGATTTTCGAGAATCGCTCGGCAATGGTTTTCAGGCGGTCGATGTCGTTGCCCATCTCGTCGAGCATCGTTTCGTTGGGGTAGTTGCTTTTCAGCACTTCGTTCCACGCCACCAGCGACGAAATTGGCGTGCCAAGTTGGTGCGCCGTCTCCTTCGACAGCCCGACCCACACGCGGTTCTGCTCCGACCGTTTGGCCACTGCCAACGCCGCCACCACCAGCGCCACAAACACAGCGATAATGCCCAACTGCACATAGGGGAAAAGTTGCAACTGCTTCAGCGTGATGGAGTCGTCGTAGTAGATGTACTGCGGCTCGGCATCGGTTATGGCAATCTCTATCGGCTGCTGCTTCTCTTTCAGTTGCGCATAGACGGCGGCGTAAAACTCATCGACTTTGGTGGCGGGTTCGTCGAAATTGCGCGCCGTAACAAACCGCCCATCAGCATCGACAATCAGCACAGGAATGTTGTTGTTCTCTTCGATTATTTTCCAGATGAAATCGATGTTCGGTGCGTCCATGTCGGCCTGCACAAACTGGCGCATGGCCTCTGCCCAAATTTCCATTTTTTGCCTTTGGTCGGCCTCCAAGCGCGCCACCAAGCGGTTCGTAAAAACCAACGAAGCCGCCACAATGCCCAACGCTACAGCCCACAAAAGCCATCTGATAACGGAGTTGTTTTTCATTTTAAGGGGATTGCTATAAATTGCCTTGTAGTGATTTTTGAATTTTGGGCTAACAGATGTTTGGCTTGAGCGAAAGCACAATGCGGTGGCATTGTAATTGAGTGAAAGTCAGACAGATGCAGTCCAAAAGCAAAAAGCGCACAAAAGTGTTCAGAAATTCGTTATTTGTTAAATTTATCATTAAACGGGGAATTTATAGAAGTCCCCTTTACTATCAAATCATCGTTAATCATACGCTCGATATACTGCTGAATGGCGGCTTTTAGGTAGCGTTCTTCGGGCGCAACATCGACCGAATCGCGCAGATTGTGTTCGAGAAAACGGTCGTCGCGGTAGTTGTAAACCGCCACCGTGCGCACGCCGTCGAACTGCACCAGCAGACTGTCGCCAAAAAGTTGGTACACACCATTGTTGTAGTTAATCACATAGTGCGGCTGGTCGCCATCGATGGTGTTTGCGCCAAACGCAAAATAGGGTTCGGCGCAGTGCAGGTAGTGCAGAATAGTCGGCATAATGTCGGTTTGCGCCATCGGCACATCGCTCACGCCACGCAGGTCGCTGCCATGTTGGTAGAAGAAAATCGGAATTTCGTAGCCGCCGCGGTCGTTTTGGTACTCGGCGTGCGTCGAAGCGTTGGTGTGGTCGGCCGTGAAGACAAACAGCGTATTGTCGAACCACGGATAGCGGCTCATCTTGTCGAAAAACAGGCGCAACGCATGGTCGGAATAGCCAATGCACTTGTGTATCGGGTGCGGTCCTTCGGGGAAAACGCCCTCGTAACGCTTTGGCACAGCAAATGGGTGGTGCGACGAAGCAGAGAAAATGGTGGTGAGAAACGGCTGGCGAAATTCGCCCATCTTATCGGCAAAAAATTGGAAAAATTCCTCGTCCCAAATGGCCCAAACGCCATCAAAATCGGCATCGTTGCCATATTCGGTCATGCCAAAATAGTCGTCGTAGCCAGCGGCGTTGGCGTATGCCTGAAAGCCCATCGAGCCATTGGGCGCACCGTGGAAAAAGGCCGAATAGTAGCCCTCATTTTTTAGCACTTTCGCCACCGACGACACATCGTTTGTGGCATACGGCGTGGTGATGTACGGCTCGATAAACATCGGAATGCTCGACAGCGTAGAGGGCATGGCATCGATGCTTTTGCGCCCATTTGAAAAACTCTTGCTGAAGGTGAAACTCTCGGCCAGCAGCGAATCCAGAAACGGCGTGTAGCCCACATAAGTGCCGCTGTCCAAATCGTGATTGAAAAAGCCGATATACTCCTTGCCAAAACTCTCCATGATGATAATCACCACATTCAGCGGCCGAAAATCGCCGTCGGGCGCGGGCGTATGCACAGGCCTGAAAATCGTTGGCAGTTCGTCGGCAGTGAAATAGTGCGGACTCTCGTACGACTTGCGCTCGACCGTGGTGAAAAGGCTGAAAGGCGTGTTCAACACCAGCGCGTTTTCTATGGGGTGATTGATGTATTGCGCCGCATTGCTGATGTTTATCGGACGCGTGTAGGCACCAAAACCGCCGCGTATGCCGATGACCGTGAAATAGGCGCAAGTGAGCAAAATCGCCGTGTGCAACGGATAGTAAATCACATGCGGTACGCACATTTTTTCGGGACGATAACGCCTGTAACCAAGCACCAAAACGCCTATTGCAGCGGCGCAAAAGAGCGTGATGTACCAATAGTCAATCAGCCCTATGGCGATGATTTTCAGTAGATTACCATCGTTCTGGAACTCGCTAAAAAATGTTATCGTTGTGCGTCGGTGTGTGAATGGGAAATAGGCCATATCGGCACAATTTACCACCAGCAGCAGAATGTTTATCGTCAGAAAAATCCACTTCACCGCCTTTTGATAGCGTGCGTCGGCGCGGAAACGCAGCGGTAAAAGGGCGCAAAAAATGTAGAGCGAATTGAATAGCAGCAGTGCCGACAGGTCGAACCGCAAACCGCCACCGCACACCTCGACAAAGTGCGCCCAAGTCATGTCGGCAAAGGTGTCGCGATAGATCAGAAAAAAGAAGATTCTGCACAACGAAAAGAGCAGCATCATCAACACCAAATTGCACACAGCCACCGTGAGCGGCTTGCGCCACAAAGCAGCAAAAAAGTTCGCTATTTTTTTCATTTTCAAACACATTTTAACGGTATTTCGATTCACCGAAATCGGTGCGTATCGACAGATAACTCTCGTAGCGCGAAAGCGCAATGTCGCCCGACTCTACCGCCGCCAGCACAGCGCAATCGGGCTCGTGCGTGTGCGAACAGTTGGCAAAACGGCACGCCTGCGAAGCGGCAAACATTTCGGGAAAGAAATGCCCAACCTCGTCGGCGGTCATATTCACCATGCCGAAGCCTTTCACGCCCGGCGTGTCGATGACGAATGTGCCGCCGCCAATGTCGTACATCTCCGAAAAAGTGGTGGTGTGCATACCTTTGAGATGCGCCTCCGAAATGGCTCCCGTTCGGGCGGCTGCGTGTGGCACAAGGCGGTTTATCAGTGTCGATTTGCCCACGCCCGAATTGCCCGACAGCAGAGTCGTTTTGCCTTGCAACAGCGATTTCAACGCATCGAGATTTTCGCCAGTTTCGGCCACAATGCGCACGCAGCGGTAACCGATTTTTTCGTATATTTGGCACAGATTGTCGAGTTGTTCACGCCATTTTTTGTCGAGCAAATCAATTTTATTGAACACCAAAATGGTCGGCACGCCGTAAGCCTCGGCCGTAACCAGAAATCTGTCGATAAAGATGGGCGAAGTTTCGGGCTGGCGCAAGGTTACCATCAGCACCGCTTGGTCGATGTTCGCCGCAATGATGTGCAACTGCTTCGATAGGTTTGTCGGGCGGCGTACAATGTAGTTTTTGCGATCGTGCAACTGCGTGATGTAGCCCGCCTCGTCGAACTCGACACGATCGCCCACCGCCACAGGGTTGGTGCTTTTTATGCCCTTGATGCGAAAATTTCCGCGCACCTTGCACACCACCGACTGCCCCTGTTCGTTACAAACAAAGCAATCAGAACCCACTATTTTGGCGACAATTCCAAGCATATTTTAGTAGCAAGATATGAGTAGCAAGTAGCAAGATAAATTAGGAATTAGGAATGAGGAATGAGGAGTTTTTTTAGTTAGAAGTTAGAAGTGAGAAGTGAGCAGTGAATGAGAACTCGGACGAAGACAGATTTCAAATGTAACCATTAGGAACAATAAAAACTCAGAAACAAAAATTGCGCCAGCAATTTTGAGAATTTTTTCGACAAGCGAGCGCAGTGCCAAACTCGTTTGAGCAATGCCGAGCGGAGAAAAAATCTTTGCGAAGCAAAAAACAACTAGAAACTAGAAATTAGAAATAAAAATCGCTTAAATAATTCAACTTTATACACTTTCACGCTATTTCGTCTTTACTCCTTACTCCTTGCTATTATTCATTATTCATTTTTAATTATTCATTAGCACACTTCGTGTGCTAGAACGCTTCTTTTATCGTGAGATAAAAGTTCCAGCCGTCGCGGTGCCAAGTGGTGTTTTGGTTGTTGCGTGCCACATCGAACCGCACATTCACTTTTGCTTTGTTCACCGCCACGCGCAAGCCTGCGCCGTAGCCAACTTTCGGCACGGCAAATTGCCAATTTTTCAAATTATAGACATCGCCCACGCCGCCAAAAACTGCCGCTTTCAGAAATCGCCAAATAGGAATGCGCAGTTCGGCTTGCAGCGCAATCGCCACATCGTCGCGGAACTGCCCCCGACGAATGCCACGCAGCAAATCCAATCCGCCGATGGTTGGCAACATCTGAAACGGTTTTTCGTTCCCGAAAGTCCACGCAGTGTTTAGTTGCCACGCAAAGACCAACTCTTTGTAAATCGGCACAAACTGCCGAAAATCGGCCGACACGCTGCCCATGCGATAGGTGCTGCCGAGATACGGCTCGTAGTAGTTGGCCATCGCCTTGAAAAAAATTCCGCGCTGCGGATAAAACTGCTTGTCGCGCGAATCGTACGACACCAGCGCACCCACGCCCAACATCACAAACGAGCGATCCAAACCTGTTATGCGACAGCATTGCGCCAGCGAATCGATATTGGCGGTGGTGGTCGGTTTTTCCCACCGAAAATCGAGGCTCGCGCCCACTATCCAATGGTCGGTGATGTAGCATTGCGGTTGCGCCGCCAGCGACACCACATCAGAACTGTAATTTACCCGCGCCGCCAGCAACGATTTACTGCTATTGCCGATGCCGTAGAAATAGTCGGGGTAGCGTTTGAATCCGACGCGCGCATAGAGAAACCAACGACTGTCGTTCCCGAAATAGACGGTCGAAAGTGCATTGACATTCCACTGTTTGTTGAGCGTGTAGGCCGCATCGAAATAGATGTCGCTCACTTTTGGCTGCTTGGCGCAGTTGAAATAGTATGCGCCTGCCACACCAAACGCCCAGCGTGTTTCGGGCTGATAGACCGCCGTGGGCAGTGCCATAAATTTCCAGTCGAGCAGCGTGTCCCAGCGCGACCGCTTTTCGGCCGCCAGCGAATCGGCGGGCGTTTGCGCCCACACATTGGCACACAAAAGCAACGCCAACAGGCCAACGCCATATTGGCCATTTGCCAAGCCACGATGCAACCAACGCTTCGACACGCCGCCTAAACGGTCATAATCTCTTTCTCTTTGGCGGCCATCATCTCGTCGATGCGCTTAACGAACTTGTCGTGCAGTTTTTGCGCTTCGCCCTCGCCGTCTTTGCCCATATCTTCGGGCATACCGTTTTTGACCTCTTTTTTCAGTTTGTCGATGGCGTCGCGGCGTGCATTGCGCACACTCACTTTGGCCTCTTCGACTGCACCGCCAGCGGTTTTCACCAGTTGGCGACGGCGTTCCTCCGTTACAGGCGGAATAGCCAAACGAATGCTCTCGCCATTGTTGGCAGGCGTAATGCCCACATCTGACCCCAAAATCGCCTTTTCGATAACGGGAATCAGTGCCTTTTCGTAAGGCAAAATCTGAATGGTGCGCGCGTCGGGCGTGGTGAGCGTCGCCACATTGTTGAGCGGCACTACGCTGCCGTAATACTCCACACGCACGCCGTCCAAAATGCGCACATTGGCTTTGCCAGCGCGGATATGCGCCAACGCATCGTCGAGAAACTGCACCGCCAAATCCATCTCTTCGGACGCGGCAGACAAAATCTGCTGAACTTTTTCTTGTGACATAACAAACGATTTATCTCGATTTTCGGTGATGATTTTGTGCAAAGGTACGCATTTTGTATCGAAAAATGGGACTATTTTGGCAAAAAAATTGCAATTTGGAAATGTCGATTCTTTTTCGTAACTTTGTAGGTTGGCTTTTGGTGGTGTAAATGCCCAAACATCGCCCGCCGACCGCGCAAAAACGCAAATAAAACAACAACATAATGGTTAATCAGTGGATTTTCGACCAACTTACACCCGAACAAGAAGCACACCGCGCCACTATTGCAGAGGAACTCGGCGTAGGATCGATTTTGGCGCAACTGCTTGTGCAGCGGGGCATCAACACTTTCGACGAGGCTAAAAAATTCTTTCGTCCCGACCTAAACGACCTGCACGACCCATTTCTGATAAAGGATATGGATCGCGCCATCGACCGACTGAATCAAGCCCTTTCGCAGAAAGAAAAAATTCTGATTTACGGCGACTACGATGTGGACGGCACGACCGCCGTGGCGCTGGTTTACACATTTTTGTCGCGCTACACCAACGCCATCGATTTCTACATTCCCGACCGCTACACCGAGGGTTACGGCATCTCGTTCAAAGGCATCGATTTTGCGCACGACAACGGTTTCACGCTCATCGTTGCGCTCGATTGCGGCATCAAAGCAGTCGATAAAGTGCAGTACGCCAACACATTAGGCATCGACTTTATCATTTGTGACCACCACAACCCTGGCGACGAACTGCCGCCTGCTGTGGCGGTGCTCGACAGCAAACGCAGCGACTGTCCCTACCCTTACAAACATCTGTCGGGCTGCGGCGTCGGATTCAAACTGATGCAGGCATTTGCGCAAAACAATGCGATGGATTTTGCGCTGCTCAAGCCGCTGCTCGACCTTGTGGCGGTGAGCATTGCGTCGGACATTGTGCCGATAACAGGCGAAAATCGCGTGCTGGCCTACTACGGATTGAAACAACTCAACGAAAATCCGAGCATTGGGCTGCGCGGCATTATCGATGTGTGCAAACTGTCTGGCAAAGAACTGACTATCAGCGACATAGTTTTCAAAATCGGACCACGCATCAACGCTTCGGGGCGTATGCATTCGGGCTACGAGGCGGTGGAACTGCTCATTTCGCACGACCCGAATTTTGTTTCGGAGCGGAGTTCGGTCATCAACGACTACAACGACGAGCGGCGCGACATCGACAAGCGCACCACCGACGAGGCCAAAAGTCTGCTCGCCTGCACCGACGATTTTGCCAGTCGCCGTTCCATCATCGTTTACAACGCCGAATGGAGCAAAGGCATCATCGGCATTGTGGCGTCGCGGCTGTGCGAGGAGTTTTACAAACCGACCATCGTGCTGACCAAAGCCAACGGATTGGTGAGCGGTTCGGCGCGCTCGGTGCCAGGGTTCGACCTCTACAGCGCCATCGACAGTTGCCACGACCTGCTCGAAAATTTCGGCGGGCATCTCTACGCCGCAGGATTGACCATGAAAGAGGAGAATTTGGCAGAATTTACGCAGCGATTCGAAGCGTTTGTGGCGCAAAACATTCAGCAAGAGCAACTTACGCCGCAAATCGAAATCGATGCTGAGGTCAAATTTCGCGACCTGACGCCCAAATTTTTCCGCATTCTCAAGCAATTCAGTCCGTTCGGTCCGGGCAATATGAAGCCTGTGTTCTGCACACGCCGCGTGTTCGACTACGAGGGCAACAGTCGCCCTGTGGGCAAAGAGCAGGAGCATCTGAAACTGGAGTTGGTCGATGCCAGTTGCGAAAATGTGATGAACGGCATTGCCTTCCGCATGAGCGATTTCAACGAGCAACTCAAAGCCCTGAACCCGCTCGACATCTGCTACACCCTCGAAGAGAACACCTTCAACGGCAACACCTCGATGCAACTGATGATTCGCGACATCAAACTATCGGAGCGGTAGTTGGGAAGGTGAGAGGTTAGAGAATATAGATCGTAGAGCCGCCACACTGTGACGGCTCTACTGTTTTACGGATTTTCCAAAATCCACAAATAACCAATTCCCCAAACTCCCCAAATCCCGCCCGACCAAATTTTTCTGCAAAAAAACGCCGCCCCAACGAAATGAGGCGACGCCGTTCTTGATTTTTTACGCAATTACTCTTCCTTTTGCGTGGCTTCGTACTCTTTCAGCAGTTTGTCCTGAACATCGGCAGGGCAGAGTTCGTACGAGGCGAACTTCATGGTGAACGATGCGCGACCGCCCGAGAGCGAACTGAGCGAAGTGGAGTAGTTCGACAACTCTTTGAGCGGCACTTTGGCGGTGAGTTTTTCAAACCCCTTCACGCTCTCCATGCCCATGATGATGGCGCGTCGGCCTTGCAGGTCGCCCATCACATCGCCCATGCGGTCGCTCGGCACAAGCACTTCGAGGTCGTAAATCGGCTCCATCACCTTCGGCCCTGCATTGCGGAAGGCCTCGGCAAAGGCGTTGCGGCCAGCCAGTCGGAACGAGATTTCATTGGAATCGACGGGGTGCATTTTGCCGTCGTACACAATCACGCGCACATCGCGCGCATACGAGCCAGTGAGCGGTCCTTGCTCCATGCGGTCCATCACGCCTTTCAGAATGGCGGGCAGGAAGCGTGCGTCGATGGCACCGCCCACAATGCTGTTGATGAATACCAATTTGCCGCCCCATTCCAGCGGAATTTCTTGCGTGTCGCGCACGCTGATTTTGTACTCTTGACCGCCAAATTTGAAGGTGTCGGGCACAGGCATTCCTTCGGTGTAGGGCTCTACTATCAGATGTACCTCGCCAAACTGGCCAGCACCGCCCGACTGCTTTTTGTGGCGATAGTCGGCGCGCGCCGCCTTGGTAATGGTTTCGCGGTAAGGAATTTTCGGCTCGTCGTACACAATGGGCAGTTTGTCGTTGTTTTCGATGCGCCATTTGAGCGTGCGCAGGTGAAATTCGCCCTGCCCATAAACGATGGTCTGCTTCAACTCTTTCGACTGCTCGACAATCCATGTCGGGTCTTCTTCGTGCATACGAGTGAGAATGGCACTCAATTTTTCCTCTTCGCCACGCGTTTGCGGACTGATGGCACGGCGGTATTTCGGGTCGGGATATTTGATGCGCGGGAACTCATAGTCGCAGCCTTTGCCGTCGAGCGTGTTGCCCGTGCGTGTGTCTTTCAGTTTCACGGTTGCGCCGATGTCGCCAGCCACCATTTCGCTCACCTCTTCGCGGTTCTGTCCCGAAACGGAGAAAATCTGGCTGATGCGCTCTTTGCCTTGGTTGCGGCTGACATTGGTCAGATCGTCGCCAGCGTGCAGCGTGCCGCTCATCACTTTGAAATACGATACCTCGCCGATGTGCGGTTCTACGCTCGTTTTGAACACAAAAATGCTGGTTGGACCGTTGGGGTCGGGTGCAATTTCCACGCCTTCGGTGGTAACAGGTTTGGGCATATCGGTAACGAAAGGCACCACATTGCCCAAAAATTCCATCAGTCGGCGCACGCCCATCGAGCGGCCAGAGCAGACGCAGAACACGGGGAAAATGTCGCGACCAACCAACCCTTTGCGAATGCCGTTACGCATCTCGTCTTCGGTGAGCGAACCCTGTTCAAAGTATTTGTCCATGAGGCTTTCGTCGTTTTCGGCGGCGGCCTCAATCAGTTTGTTGTGCAGTTCGTTGGCTCTCTCCTGCTCCGCATCGGGAATCGGCAGAATTTCGGGCGCACCGCCTTCGGGTTTCCAGCGATACATCTTCATCAGCAACACATCGATAACGGCGTTGAACTCGGGACCAACATTGAGCGGATATTGCACCAACACGGTTTTCGAGCCGAAACTATCGCGCAACTGCTCGACGGTCTTGTTGAAGTCCGATTTTTCGGTGTCCAACTGGTTGCAAAGGAAGATGACAGGTTTTTTGAACTGCTCGGTGTAGCGGAAGTGGTTTTGCGTGCCAACTTCGACACCATACTGCGTGTTCACAAGGATCACGGCTTGGTCGGTAACTTCGAGCGAGGTGATGGCACCGCCAATAAAGTCGTCGTTGCCTGGACAGTCGATGATGTTCAACTTCTTGCCGAGCCATTCGGCGTGAATCACCGTGGGGAAGACCGAGTAACCGTACTCCTGCTCCACGGGGAAATAGTCCGACACGGTGTTTTTGGCATCAATCGTGCCGCGGCGTTTTATCACGCCACTCTCGTAGAGCATGGCTTCTACAAGGGTGGTCTTTCCTGCTCCAGAACTTCCCATCAACGAGATGTTCTTGATTTCGTTGGCTTGGTAAACTTTCATTGTGTAATAGATTTTTGGGTTAAACTTGTTTTACTTTACGAAAAGAGTTTTTTACGCTCAAAATCTTCGCAATTTACAAATTTTTTGATTAAAACGAAATTTTATTGATATGTTTTACAACATAATAATGCGGGGCGTAAAAAACGCGGAACTTTCCGAAAAAAGTCCCGCGCTGATGTGTGGCATTTGCTTGCTATTTGGCTATTTTATAGGTGTGTAGCCCATTCCTGTCGGCCACTTGCACAATGTAGATGCCGTGCCGCGTGATGGGTGCAAAATGCTCATTTCCGATATTTGAGCGGTCGTAAACAATCTGTCCGCCGATGTTGTAGATGCGTATGCGTGCGTTTTCGGCTGCGCCAGCAATGCCAATGCCGCTGCCGTTTGCCCAAATGGTGAGCGCATTGTCGCCGATTTCGATTATCTTCACATCAATTTCGGGGTCATCGCTCAACGGCTCTGGCACAATGTTGGTGTGCGGATCGTGCATGAGTGTGGTGTCGGTGCGCACGCAAATCTCGTTCGAGTAGTCCGATATGTAGCCGTGGCGTGTGGCGCGCAGACGGTAGCGGTATTCGGTGAGCGTGTCGAGCCCTTCGACCCACCAACCTTCGTACCAAGGCTCGTTTTGTTTCACAAAAATGGTCTCTTCGGGCGTGTAGGTTGCCGACACATCGTCGAGCGTTACCGAACCAGCAATTTTGCGTGTGTAGATCCAGCGGAACTGCCTGAAACCGTCTTCGTAGGCAAATTTGTAGGCTGGATATTTTTTCTCGGTGGTGCTGTCGGCGCGCAGTGTGTCGATGTTCAACCACGCCGTGCCGTTGTAGCCATCGAGTGTGAGCGTGGCAATGCTGTCTCCCTTGCCTTTGGCTTTTTTCATGCCCCAGCGGTACATGAACGACAGATTTTTGACGATGCCATTGTACGGTTTTGTAACCAATGTGTCGAGTTTAGGCGTTTTAAGTCCGTCTTTCTCGTTTTTGAACGCTACACACGGAGTTGCTACGCCGCAAGCCGAGGCGGTATTGTTTGTTCCCGTGAGCCCAAACTGCCAGCCAGCCGCTACGAGCGAGTCTTTGTTGGTGATAAGGTTGTCGAAGCCTTCGGTTTCGGTGGTATTGTTGGTGTGCGTAACAATTTTGTAGATGTCTATCAGATACTCCTGCACATTCGGTATGCTCTCCCACAGCGGCTCAAAGGCATCTCCTTCGATATTGTCGGGGTCGAGCGCAATGGGGGCAGGCAAAATATCGGTAGTGAAACGCACGGCGTTCACGGTTGGCGTGTTGGCAGCGTCCATGGCTGTGATGCGGTAGGTGTATTTTGTGCCGGGCGCAAGGTTGAGAATGCGGCACGCAGCAACATTGCCCACCTCTTTTTGTTTGACAATGTATTGCGCTGGCTCGCCAGTCATGGTGTGCTTGTTCAGGTTGGTGTAGTAGTCGGTGGCGAATTTTTCCCACTCGTCCCAATCGAACGACGATGTAGGCCCATTGACAGCGGCTTTGCGGCACAGCGTTACATTGGCTCCCCAATCTTTCGGGTTATTGACCTCGCCCAACACATCTATCTGTATGCCGCTGTGGTAGAGCGCAATGGCATCGTTGCCGCTGAACGCCAACAGTGTTTCGAAGTCCGTGCTTGTTTTGCCGCATATTTTGTTGGCGAGTGCTTTTATCTCATCGCTTGCGCCGTAGTGTGCCAACACATACACGCCGCCGTTGGCCAATGTGCCGCTCAATACAAGGGTGGAGTCGCTTTTGAACGAGCCAACGCCGTTGTTTTGCTTGCGCAATTCGTATTTCGACAGATCGACTGCCGCGCCTGTGCCGTTGTAGATGGCAAGTGCTTTGTTGAAGCCTTTCGCCCCCTCGATGTAGTACGAGAAGAAGAGGTCGCTGGCCTGCTCGCCGCCTTGGTACAAGTCCAATTTGTAACCCGCTGCATCGGCTTTTGGCATCCAGTTGAGTCCAGCCTCGGTGGCGGAAACATTGCTGGCAGGCAGGGTCATAAATTCGTCGGTAACGCTGGCGCGCAGACCGATTTTTATCGCTTCCGACAAGCCGCCGCCCGAAATGACAATGGTGTCGATGTATTCGCCTGTTTTCGATGCGTCGAAAGTGAGCGTTACACTTTCTTGGTTCACCGCCTCATCTTTGGTGATTTTGCTCTTCGAAATGGCGAACGCTTTGGTGCCGTCCTGAATTTTGAGCGTCAGGTCGCCAATGATGTTTAAACCTTCGACGGTGAAACTGGTGCTTTGGTTGTTGCCTTCCATCACTACGCCGAAATTGAAGCGGTCCCAGCGCGTGGGCGACACCAAAAACGGATCGTCGATGTTTGGTGCGTTGAACTCGGTTGTCTGTTTGTCGCCCCAAATCAGTTCCACAAGGTCGGGACAGTCGATAAACGGATTGCGGTTGCCCTGTATTTTGTAAACCTCCTCTTGGCGATCGAGTTCCTTTTGGCTCACAGGGTCGGCACGGTGCCACGCCAGCAGCAGTTCGAGTGCCCACGGTTTCCACACGGGATAGGTGTTGTTGTCCATCATGGGCGACTGCCAAAGGTTTTGCTCACCGAACTTTTGGTAGGCGGTCGCCACATAGAAATAGGCGCGCGCAAAATCGCCTTTGTACTGGTCGGCAGGCTCGAAACAGTTGCCCGAATAGTCGCTGGTGCGGAAGGTGTTTTGTCCCACTTTGCTCACGCCGTTATCGCTCGTGGCGGTGCCTACAATGCCGAGCGGCAGGTCATTTTTGGCGGAGTTGATTCTCCCTTCGGCGGGGAAAAGGTGGTTCAAATCTTTGAACGAATTGTACATAGCGCCGCCCCACCACGATTTTGGCAGCGAGTGTTCGATGTGCATGCCGCTCACGCTCATAAAAGTTGGCGTGCCGTTGATGTAGGGAAATTTGAATGTTTCGTTCGAATACATGTCGATGACCGAACTGTCGGCGGCGTTGCGGTCGGTGTAGTAGAAACCCTCCCAAGTGGTGTTTGGACCGCCGCTGCTGTTGTAGGGCAAAAATCGCCCATTCGAGATGATTTGGCTGAGTGCCGTTTTCAATGCCTCTTGCGTTAGGCCGTCGGCTTTGTAGTAGTAGCCCACAGGAATTTCGGCAAACAGTCCGAAAATAGTAAACGCCCCAACGAGGCAGGCTGTAAATAGTCGCTTCTTCATAGTATTGGTATTTTAAGGTTAAGGTTAATTTTATTTCTTCTTGGCGAGCGCACACACCGACAGCACCGTGTACCAAACGATGATGTAGGGCAGCGCATTTTGCCGTAGCACGCCGCCGAGAATTGCTGTGCCGCCGATGAAAATCCAGCGGATTTCGTTGCCTTTCCAGCCGAATGTTTTGAATTTGAGCGAAAACATTGGCAGTTCGCATATCAGCAAGAAACAGGAGAGTGCCACCATCAGCAGAATGACCCACGGATAGTGCATCGCCAGTTCGGTGTCGTGGTACGAGTAGGCCAAACCGACCCAAAAAAGGGCGTTGGCTGGCGTGGCAAGCCCGATAAACGACGAGGTCTGCCGCTCGTCGAGGTTGAATTTGGCCAAGCGCAGTGCCGAAAATGCCACCATCAGCAGCGCAAAATAGGCCGACCACTCCCACTCACCAACTTTGAGCAGCGAAAAAGCCGCCATGCTCGGCGCAAAACCGAAACTGATAAGGTCGGCTAGCGAGTCGAGTTCCTTGCCGATGCCCGACGAAACGCCCAGCAGACGCGCCGAAAAACCGTCGAAAAAGTCGAAGGTGGCTGCCAGCAAAACAAGCAGTACTGTCAGCCCGTAGCGACCGTTGTAGGCCGCCATCACAGCCACCGTTCCCGATAGCAAATTGAGGCAAGTTATGGTGTTCGGAATGTGCTTTTTTATACTCATGGTCGTTTCATCTCTTTTTGAAAAAGCAAAGGTACAACAAAAAAATGTCATTTTCTACTTTTTTTGTCAAAAAAAATGCTAAAAAAATTTTGCAGTGTCGAAAAATGTTCGTACCTTTGCACCCGAAATCATCGCGGAGTAGAGCAGTGGTAGCTCGTCGGGCTCATAACCCGGAGGTCGTTGGTTCGAGTCCAGCCTCCGCAACTAATTGAAAACCAGCCGTTTGACGATTATCAAGTGGCTGATTTTTTTGTAAATGAAACGCACTGTCTGTTTGGTTCTGCTTCTGCTTGCGCTGTTGGCGTGCAAGCGCAAAAACGAGGTTTCGTACGACTCTATCGAGGGGCGTTGGTATCTCTACGCCGCCTATCGTGCTGGCCATAACACCGATATTTTGCCGCTGGCGCACATGTTTGGTTACGCCTGCATCGACGATATGGAACTGCTGGTCGGTGCCGATACATTTGCCATCACTGGCGCAGGTGCTTGCGACGATTTGACTATGCACGGCACCTACACTATGTCGGCCGATGCCATTGCCGCCTACGACGACGATGGCGACCCTGTGCCGTTCAGTTTCGATGATGGCGTGCTTTCTACTGTGGTGGAAATCGATGCCCTTGGCGATGTCGATCTGCGTTTTCAAAAGAGATAAGGGGATTTCTATAAATTCCTTTGTGATGATTTTTGAATTTTGGGCTAGCAGATGTTTGGTTTGAACGAAAGCGCAATGCGGTGGCATTGTAATTGAGTGAAAGTCAAAGAGATGCAGTCCAAAAACAAAAAGCGCACAAAAGTGTTCAGGAGTCCAATAATTATTAAAATTTTTACAAAACGGGGAATTTATAGAAGTCCCCTTAAGACTGCGTATGCGCCCCAAAATTATCATCGACGATTTTATCCCATATATAAAGGGTGTGTTCGAGCCAGTGGCCGATGTGGTCTATCTGCCGCCGCAGGCTTTCACGCCGCAGGCTGTGCAGCATGCCGATGCGTTGGTGGTGCGCACGCGTACTCGCTGCGATGGCGCACTGCTGGCCGATTCGGCAGTCAAATTTATCGCCACAGCCACCATCGGCTACGACCATATCGACGCACGGTTTTGCGCCGAACACGGCATTGCTTGGACGAATGCGGCAGGTTGTAACTCCTCGGCGGTGGCGCAGTATGTGGCGTCGGCGTTGGGCGTGTGGGCGCACGCCAGTCGGTGCGACTTGCGCAAACTGACGCTCGGCATTGTGGGCGTTGGGCATGTGGGGCGCGAAGTGCTGAAAATGGCTAATCTTTTGGGAATGAGCGCTTTGCAGAACGACCCCATGCGTGCCGATGTCGAAAATTCTGCCGATTTTGTGTCGCTCGACACCGTGGCGGCCCACGCCGATGTCATCACCTTTCACACGCCTTTGACGCACAGCGGTCGCTACGCCACTTATCATTTAGCCGATGCCGATTTTTTTGCAAAATGCGCACGAAAACCGCTGATAATCAACGTTGCACGCGGCGGCGTAGTCGATGAACAGGCGTTGAAACAGGCACTGCGGTGCGGTCGTGTGGCGGCGTGCGTGGTCGATTGCTGGGAGAAAGAGCCGCACATCGACCGCGAACTGCTCGATTTGTCGCTGTTGGCCACGCCGCACATCGCTGGCTACTCGGCCGACGGCAAAGCCACTGCCACCGCCATGAGCGTGCGTGCGGTTAGCCGCTTTTTCGGCTTGGGGCTGGACGATTTCTGCGTGTCGCAACTGCCGCCGAAACCTGTTTGTCGCTGCACTTACAGCGCATTGCCGCAAAAAATGGTCGAAAACTACGACATTCGCTGCGACGACATGGCTCTGCGCCACCAACCCGATGCCTTTGAGCGGTTGCGGAGCGGCTATTCATTCCGTCGCGAAGTGGATTATCTGCTTGAAAATCAGCAAGAAATGTGATTTTTTCAAAAAAAACAATCTATTCGGAGAAAAAAGTGGAACTTTTCGAAAAAATAGCGCGCAAAGTCAATGCGGCACTCAAAAATTACGCCCTGATAGCCGATGGCGACAAAATTCTCATCGGACTTTCGGGCGGCAAGGATTCGCTGGCGTTGGTAGAGTTTTTGAGCGAGCGTGCCAAAATTTACAAACCGCGTTTTTCGGTGGTGGCGGCGCATATTTCGGTCGAAAATGTGCCCTACCAGTCCGATTTGCCCTACCTCGACGACTTTTGCCGCCAGCACGGCGTGCCGTTTGTCCACCGCACCACCAAGTTCGATGCCTCGACCGACCCGCGCAAGTCGCACTGTTTTCTCTGTTCGTGGAATCGGCGTAAAGCGTTATTCGCTGTGGCAGAGGAACTTGGCTGTAACAAAATCGCTCTTGGCCACCACCGCGACGATATGCTCGAAACGCTGTTGATGAATCAGATTTTTCAGGGTGCGTTCGCTTCGATGCCGCCCAAATTGCGTATGGACAAGTTCGATATGACCATTATTCGCCCCTTGGCCGATGTGCGCGAAGCCGATTTGCAGGCTTTGGCGGTGCAGCGTGGCTATCAGAAACAGATAAAAAACTGCCCTTACGAACGCGAATCGCACCGCAGCGATGTGCGCCGCCTGCTCGAAGCCATGGAGCGCCTCAACCCAAACGCCGCCTCGTCGCTCTGGAACAGCATGCAGCATGTGCAGCCGCAGTATTTGCCTGTTAGTCGCAAGTAGCAAGAAGCAAGAAGCAAGTCGCAAGAATAGATTTTAAGAGCATAGAATATAGAGCATAGACAAAATTAGTGTGAAAGTGTATAAAGTGAAAAGTAGGGCAGCACCGAGTGCGTCCGAGAAAAATGAATAATAAACAATGAACAATGAATAATACTCGCAGCCTTTCGGCTACCGAAAATTCTTAAATTCTGAAACTCTGAAATAACAAAGATGCGTGGCTTTTCCCCGAAACAATCATTGAATTATTGAGTCATTGAATGATTTGATAATTCTATAAATAATCTATTGAAAATCAATAAGTTGTTGTTTGAGAGTATTGAGGATTGACGGATTTTTGACGGATCACCGAAAAGGAAATAGGGAAAGCCTCTAACACTTTTCGGGTGATGTAACCTGTCAGATAGGCGTACGCCTCTTCGCTATCATCGGAGAGTGGTACGCCTATTCCTATCATAATGGCGCATACAGCGTGAAATATCTCGTGCGACAAAAACTGCATATCTTCCACGCTCTGCGGCAACGACGGCAACCACACCACAAAGACATTGTTTCGTTGGTCGCAAACGCATTTGCCCATCGTGTTGTTGGCAATGTCGGCTAACGCAATAATGGCTTCGGTCTGCTCTTGCGTATGGTACTTGCGCAGCGTCCTTTCGAGCGAACGCACATCGCCAAAGTGAAACAGTATGTCGCGGCAATAAACCTCAACCGATATTATTTTGCTGTATGCTTTCATCGTTGCATATATTCATCGACCGTTGTTCGGAAATCGTCAAAGGAGCGACAAACGACGACTTTGTTGCCGTAGGCTTGTAGGCGCGCAATTATTGTTTTTTGATGGTCGGACAGACGACCTGCTTTGCCATTTTTCATTTCGATGTAGAGCGCATTGTAGCCGTTTCTGCCGATTGGTATGCAGAGGTCAGGTATTCCGTGGCACACGCCCTCGGCGACCAACTTACGAGCGGTAGTCTTTGTGGTATATGCGCCATTGGGGATAGCGTAGCATAGAATGCTGGGGTGTGTCAAGCGCAACCACCGTAGACACTCCACCTGCAGCGCGTGTTCTGACGACGAGGCTTTGCCTTTGTTTGCCTTATTCCACAGCGTATGCAATTCGTCGATGGTCATTCTATGCTTTGTAATTGTCGATGCTCTGATTGCGATTGCCGTTTTGCCGAAACGAGATGTGCAACCACTTTGTCCCTGCGGCATTGGTTTCGTAGAGCAGTTGGTCATGGTCGAGTCCATCGAGTATCTTGTAGAGGCGGTTCAGATTGGCAACTCCCTTGACTTGCAGGTCGGCTGCCTCACCACGCAGGTGTTGGCTCGTAGGCTTACCTCCGACGGCTTTGTTCAGTGCTGCACAACGGTAGCCGCTCGACACATAGATGGGCGCACCGAAAGCGATGCGTGCAGGTTCGAGCACTGCTTGACACAATGCTCGCAAATTTTCCACCGCCTCTGCTGTAGGCGTGTTGTCGATTCCACGCCGCTCGGCGGTCGGGGAAGCGGTCAGTTCGTTGAGCGAAAAGTGTTGCGTGAGTTGCATGGCGTTACTCATTTTCTTGCTCTTTGCGCCATTGCTCGTAGCGGCGAGTTGTGGTGGACGACAGTCCCAATTCAGCCTGTGCTTCCTTTACACTCTTTGTTTTGCGCAATTCGGCAAAAGCGGCGTGCTTGGCGGCGACTTTGCTGACTTTGACTTGTTTCTCTTTTGGAGTACAATTCCGTACTGCCTCTGCGTTGTAGGTTTGCAGTTCCTCAATGCTGCTTTTTAAGTCGGCTTCCCTTTCGGCGGCTTCCTTTTCCTGTAAATCTTGCCTACGATTGAGTTCTGCAAGACACTGATAGTTTGCGTTTATGCTGTCGGTGTGCTTGCAGTACTCTTCATGCAGAATTGCGAACTTTTCGGCAATGTACTTGAATTCTCGATTGTCGTTTCGTGCTTTTACGACAAAGGCTACAATGGCTATCGCCAGCGTAGTCGCTACGGTGATGATTGTTGCTAACATGGCTTTTTGTTTTTTGGGGTTAGTATTGATTTTTGGTTTGTTAACTCTGCGTAATGTAATAGCCTTTGGCTGTCAGTATGTTGGTCAGTTCCGTTTTCCGCTCCAGTAGTGTGGTGGCATCGGGCTTTGTACCATCGTCGTTGTAACAGGCGTTGTAGGCGGTTTTGGCAATGTAGCAGTTCACACTGCCAAAGCCCGCCGCCTTTCGGTCGTACGCTCCTTTCGCCACTGCCAATAGCGAAGCATAGCGCAACGCTGTCGCTCCACGCAAGTCGATGTACGAGATTGCGCCCATATTCTGCAACGCCACAATCGCGCTTGCTTCCACCTCTTCCAAGGTGTGATTGCCTATAATGCTTTGTAGCGCAGTGCAGTTGTAGAGCATCTGATTCATATTTGTTACTTTCGCGGTGTCCCAGTTTGTGGTGTCGATTCGCCTCAACGCCGAGCAGCCATAGAACATACTCGACATATCCGTTACCTTTGCGGTATTCCAGTTTGCGACATCTAATGCCGTCAGTTGGCTGCAGTTTGCGAATGTGCCTCCCATATTCACTACATTACCCACATTCCATTTGCTGACATCGATTTCTTGCAACGACTGACACTGCCCAAATGTGTAGATCATTCTTGCAACATTGCCCACATTCCACTCCGATACATTCAACGCCGTTAGCGCAGCGCACCCATTGAATAGTTGCGATATATCGGCGACATTGCCCATTTCCCACCCCGACGCATCTACCGAGGTTAGTGCTGTGCACCCATCGAGGAGCAGTGCCATGTTTGTTACCTTTGAGGTGTCCAAATGTGTTGCTTCGATAGATGTCAGTTGCTCGCAATGATAGAGCATTGAGTGCCAATCGGTCTGCGTTTGCAAATAATCAACCACAATTTGAGGCAACTGCTCGAAAGTAGAAAAAGCGAACTTTATGCCGTCGGCTTCTATCTTGATCGGTACGGCGACCTCTATTGTTGCTTTGCTTATGGCATCGGCGGCGGTGGGTGTTATTTCGTATGTGCCGTTGGCGGTGTAGGTGGCGTTGATTTCTTCGACTGAAGATGACACGCTGGCTGTAACCGACACGCTGCTCAATGTGTAGCCGTCATCGGGTGTTACCTTGTACTGCCCATTTTCGGTTACCTCCAGCGACTTGTACTGCGTTGGTTGGCGGTCGGTGAGTGCGACCTCGACCTGCAGTTCCTGTGTGGTATCGAACTGTACATTTATGGTGTCGATTAACTCTGCTGTCATGGCGTTATGCGTTTATGGAGGTAGAGCGTACGGTAGCGAATGCGTCATCGTATTTCATCTGCTGCTGCGAGGTGGTGTCGTACACCTCGAATATCGCATTGCCTGTTTTGAGGGCAGCGGTCTGTTCAGGTGTAAAATCGAACAAGCAAGCGGCAGTGGTAGTGGTTACGCCATTCTGCGTTGTTTCTACCGCCTCGGCATCGGCAGTAGCGGTAGCACGGTACTCTTCTTTTCTTGCGTTGTAATAGAGTACGGCGGTGTAGTTTGTCCCTGCTACCAACCCGCTGCCATGCACGCGTATTTTGCAGTGTATGCCTTTGTTGATGATATTTTGCGTATTTGCCATATCAATTCTCCTTTTCTTTTTTTTGCGTTTTGATAGTAGTGGTGGCTATCGGACATTCGATGCGTGTGCGATTTTTGCAGCCAGCGCGTGTACACGAGTAGTCTTTGATGGTCGCTTGCAGAACGAGCAGTTGGTTTGTTAGCGTGTGTTGCTGCTTATAGAGTTCGTCCACCTTATCAGAGAGCCGTCGGTTTTCCGACTTCACTTCCTGATACAACTCTTTCCACTGCGCAATTTCGTTGCTTTCGCTTTCCTGTTTCTTGATTTCCACCTCAACCTCTTTCATCGCACGGTTTTGTTTGAAAAAGATAATGCTTCCACCTCCTACTGCTGCAAGCAGCGAGCAGATAGCCGTTACAATTACATTCAGCCACTCCATACACACTACCTCCGCAAATAAAATTTGATGACTATCCGTGCTGCCAAGTAGAGTACGATTGCCGAGAGTAGCAGCCAAAATCCGCGCGTGCAGTTACGATAGAATGTTGGTACTACCTTTTGCACCAGTGTCTGCGTGGTGTGTGTGCTATCGCGAATGGTAGTTTCTGTGCGCAGTGCGTTGAGCAAGCGTTGCAGACTGTCGGCTTTGCAGTCGATACGCAGTGCCGTCTGTCCGCCAGCCGTGCTGTGCAGTTGCAGTTCGAGTGCGAGGCGTTTGCCCTGTGCCTCGGTGAGTTGTGCAATGAGTACATTTCCTGCGCTGTCGCAACGGAGCAACGCCTCCAGCGTGGCGGTGTCGGGCACAATGGTGATGATAGTGTCGGTACGCACTACCTCGCGCACTACCTCGCGTGTGCTTTCTTGCACGGCTGGCGCAACGCTACGACAGGAGGCAAAAAAGAGAATAAGAAATATATAAAAAAGCGTGCAGCGTCTCATTTTTTTGCTACTTATTTGCTCGATTCAAAAATTGTTACTACCTTTGTGGCAGGTGTTGAGAGACCTCTCAACACCATTAGATGATGAGAGCCTTTTCTCATTTTCTATTGATAGCGAGAGTGCTTCTCGCTATCTTTTTAATATGCCCAACGCCCAACTGTGAAGCGTGGAATAGCGTATTGTGGGTCACTCAATTTTTCAATATCATACCATCTTTTTATGGCAAATGGCAGTATTGGTGCTTTAATTATATGAAGGCTACCATCGGTCGCAGTGTATTTGATGGATACTTCCAATCCAAGTTTCACATTTTTGGATATCATAAAATCTTTTCTGAGTTTCCAATCAAATTTTTGAAAGAATGTATGATCACTAAAAGTTTTGGTATGATTCCCTACTTGATAATTATACCATCCATCGATATACTGTCCTTGGAAAAAGCAAATCCGAGTGCTGCCCTTGCCTCTATTTGTACACTCCAAATCCTCGCCGAGGTTTCGAGGTGCGCGATATGTGCCAGGATAATCATAGTATTCTTGGGAATCTTTCATGCCCTTCACCCGAATAACGAAACGACGAAAAGTGTCAGAATCTCTTGTCCCTTCTAATTGTATTGAGCTATTGCAAACAACATCTACATCTGTCCATTTTCCGCGCCGAAAATGGATATCTATTTCAGCATCATCATATGTATATCTTGTTGTCCCATTAGTGCTTCGCATCAGACTGAAATCGAAAGTCATTCGGTTGAAATGTTCGTAAGAAAATGGCATTTGAACATACAGCTGCCTCTTTTTGAATAGTAATTGAATTTGGTTCAGTTCTTTTTGTATGTATGCCAGTTCATTGAGAACGGCTATGTTGGTTTTGTTGGTCGCTATGTTGGCTGCATTCGTAGCGATAGCGGTTTTGTTGGTCGCTATGTTGGTTTTGTTGGTATTGATGAGCGGCAGTAGGGTTTGCTGCCCATAGCGCAGAGCCTCTTCGGCGGTGCTTTGTGCGCTTTCAGCCGTAGCCCCAAAACTGACTTTTACATTGATGTCTGCCATAGTTATGTTTCCTGTTTAATGGGGGCGTAGAGTATTTGCACGCCCGTAGTTAGCGATTTGATGCACTTATAAACGCCAGTGCTGTTGTACACATAGATATCCAAGAGCAACGCGCCGCTCATCTGTTTCGTATCGTCGGAGAGCAGCCGCCCTGTGTAGGTCTTTTTGTCGCTACTCAAGGTGATTTTGCCATAGCCGTCGGTGGTTGTGCTATTAAATTTGGCAATGAAACTTGTATGTGTATAAAAATAGACGACCACGCCTGCGAATGGCGACCAATCCTTTACTTGCGCCCCTGTTAGCTTCTCTATTTCCAACGAAAAGTCGATATTTTCGCCTTGGTATCGTATCATAGTCGTAAGTGAAAAAGTAGCAGGGGGAGGCGCGATTTCTACCTCCCCTCGCTACGGATTGAGTTACTCTTTTGTTTGAGTGTTTTCGGCGCGTTCCCAGCAGCCCTCGAAGTACTTGGCAAGCGGTTCGAGCGGTGCAATGTCGGGTTTGTTTTTCGATTTCCAAGTGGCAGTTACATTCCATACCACCGCCGAGGTGAGGTCTTGCTCTACTGGCGCAATGGCTTGAATGTTGGCTGGTTTGTCGGCAAAATGGAGCAGCGTTTCGGTGCGCCAAATTACTTTCCAGTGTGTGCTTTCGGCTGATTCGTAGAACGCCTTGTTGCCGCTGAACGATGGGTCTTTGAACGACAGGGTGTAGAGGTAGCCAAGCAGACGGTTTTCGGCATCGCCATAGCCGTCGCCAGTTTGTGCTGCACCGCCGTCGAATGTACCAGTCGTTTCGCTGATAAGGTGCAATTGCCCAGCCTCGATGAGTCCCTCGAACAGAGTCTGCGCTTGGTCAGACGCTTCATTCTTGAGTGCATCAATGAGTTCGGTGAGATTGACAGAGCCGTCGACGAGCGCAACGCCGCGCACGCGACCGAGTTCACGACCGCAGGGGTCGCATACATGGATTAGTTGTTCTCCAGAAACATCTCCACAAGTGATTCTTTGTAATGACATAGTGTTTTGGTTTTTAGTCGCACCATGGTTTGTAGGTGCTGGTTATACGATAATTGATTTTGAAAAGGTAGTATTCGGGCGATATGAAATAGGATACTCCCACATACTCCGAAGCGAATATCTGCAACGCCGCAAAGTCGCTCTGCACGAGGCTGCACTGCATTTGATTTGCAATGGATTGGCGTGCAGCACGCTCTGCCTCGAAAGGCGATAGACTCGCCCTTTTGCCAAACACAATGAGCGACATATCCGCTGTAGCAAAATACCCTTTGCCGCTGCCATACGAGGCAGTGGTATCTTCTTGATAGGTGATACCGTTGAGGCGGTGGTAGAGCGTTACATCGTGCTTGTCGGTTTCGCCCCACACGCTGATACACTCCCCATTGGGCAACACCAAGGCTGGAAATGTAACCTCTTCGTCGCTGCGCATACTGACCGACTCGGCGAGGGCGTATGCCTTGAGGTCGAGTTTTGGCAGAACGGCTGCAATGTTGCTGTTGATTTTTTCGATTATTTCCTGCATACTTTGGTAATGAAATCGTCGGCAATTTGTTTGACAAGTGCGCGTTCCTCGGCGGTTGGCGCAAAAATGGGCTTTTTGTAGGTATCCTCGCACCAGCGGGCTTTCTGCATATTCTCCATAGTATTGAAGCCGATGCCGTAGCCGTTGGCGATTGGATAGACCTCGTAACTATCCTCCATTGCGCGCGTAAGCGACAAGATGACTTTGGTATTCGTGCCGCGCTTGGCTTTGATACGCATGCGCATATAGGCTGGCGTGTATGTACCGATAGGTGCACCGCTGCTATCTTTGCCCTGTGTATGTATGCGTTCGCGCATTACCGCCATAAGGCTGACGGCTTGGAGGCGCGTCATCTTATCTCTTTGCAACTCGGTCAGCGTGAGAGCGACCGTGTTGAGGACAGTGGGCAGGTTGGTAGAGTAGGTCATAATATCGGTGTGCTGTAAGTTACGAGTTGGTGCGATTCGGGGTGTTCCTCTTCACCAAAGCATTCGGAGGCGTGAATATCGATGCCGTTGACCGCCGTGGTGAGTTCCTTGGCGAACTGGTCTTCGAAATAGGCACGCAACTCCTTGCTCTTGGTGCGGTCGATGGTTGCCGCATTGATACGCGATGAAGCGCGGCGGGTGAGCATGACCTCTGCCCCAAGGAGATACCACAATGCGGTTGCGAGTATCTCCTTGTTGCTGAGAATCAAACATTCACACAATCCTATATCTGTTACCTTATGGCACTTATTGACCTCCGAGATGAAGAGGGTGCGGAACTTGAGTATGCCCCGCCACTCGATACGCGACCAAGTGTCGGTCTCGTCCTCGTCGGTGCGGCTGATGTCCTCGAGCAGGGATACGGAGATATCGGGTAGCGCGTCAATGTACAACCCGCTGGGGGCTTCGGTTGACCCGCCACTGATAAGTCCGATATATCCTTTCAACTCGTCGAGCATAGTTTTAGGCTTGTTCTGCTGCGATATAGTGGAACGAGCCGTTTACGCCCTTGAGTACATCCGTTGCGGCGAATGCGTCGTTCGGTGCGGAGAACAAGCCGTAGTGCTTCGATACGATGAGTTTCCAACCGCGTGCTTGCGATACCTCGCCCTCTGCATCGTACTCGGGGCAGTCAACATACTTGAGTTGGCAGTCGAACACAAGCGAGGTGAGTGCGCCGTCCAACTCGACAGGTACGGGCAATGTAAAGAAGACGCTGCCTGCTTTCTCGCCTGCGAATGCGCCGACATAGCGATTCCAATCCACAAAGCCGATTGTGCCTTTGGCGAATGCGCCGAAGTGGTCTTTACCCCATCCCGTGATGGTGCGGGGGTCGTAGTAGGCATTGAGCGGCAGAGCGGCAATACCCTCGCTATCCGTACCCGTTTTCAGCTTGTGGAAGATGTCGTAGCGGGTGATAAGTCCGTTGCCGCAGATAAGCAGTTTGTCGCTTACCTCGTTGATGAGGGCGTCCTCCATGAGTTTGACATAGCCCGTGCTGAAGTCTGCCGACTTGCCGAGGGTCAGTGTCTGGGCAGAGGTGGCAAGACTATAGGCGGCATTTGCTCCCCACTTGGTGGCTTGGGCGGCAATCAGGTTGCTGTCTATCTTACCAATCAAGCCGATGAGTTTGGTGAGCAGCACCTCGTAGAGACCACGCATAAGCGGCGACTGTTGTGCATCGCCGAGTGCGAGGGTTTGGATTGCCTCCTCCTCGTATTGGCGCATCTCATCGTCGGAGATGAAAATACCAATCTTGGAGAAGAGCGGTTGGTCTATCTGATGTTCTTTCCAATCAGCAGAGAGCGGCGTATCGCAATCGTCGGTATCGGTGACCTCCGATTCGAGACCACGCTGCAGGTAGCGCAGTTTGATATTGCGCTTCAATCCCTTACGCAGTTCCTCGATGTTGTTGATTTCGGTGACGGCGTTATTCTCCAGCAGCAAGCGCAGGAAGCCAGTGGGGGTGAGTTTGAGTTGCGGGTCGTTCTGCTTTGCCACAAGATTGAGGTTCTTGATAGTGGCTTGGGCAAACCCTGTGAGTGTGATAGGCATAGTTGCTTATTGTTTTTATTGTTCGAGGTCGGCAATGGCGGCAGCAGCGGCTGCGTCGATATTGCCTGTGTCTACCGTCTTGCCGTTGGGCAGGGTGATAGACTTGGGTTGTTGAGGGGTGTAAGGCGCACCGCCTCCGTCGTTGGCTGGTTGTTCGGTGGACACCTCCAGCAGGTGCTTGTCGGCGAGGATACGATTGGCGAAATCGCTGAACGAGACGGGCTTGTATCCGCTATCGATAAAGTCGAGCGACGGGTTGTCGGTCTGCTTGAGGCGCAGCGTGCCGCCATCGTTGACAAGCGTGGCGTGCTGGTCTTGCAGGGCTTTGTCGATAAGAGCGCGGGCAATGGTGATATTGGTATCGCCGAGGTCTTGGTTGGCGTATCGCTTTCCGTTGAGTTCGAAATTGACCAACATATCGAGTTGCTGCTTGGCAGTGGCTTTCTTGTACTCGCTCAGTTCGGTGTCCTTGGCGGCGGTGATAGCAGCCAGTTGCTTCTGCAGGTCGGCGATGGTCTTGGTCAGTCGCGCATTCTCTTCGCCTTGGGTGGAGTGGTTGCTCTGCGCTCTCTTCTCGGTATCCGCAATACGGGCAGCGAGGACATTCTCGAGCAGGTCTATCTTCTTGTAGGTTGACGGCTCTGCCTGCATGCTGTCTGCGATGCCGTATTTCTCGGCGAGGATGGCGAACTTGTCGTCGGCTGCCTTGAGGATAATCGGCTTGAGATGGTTGAGCACCTCTCGGTTGTTTTTCGCTCCATCGAGCGACATAAGCCCCGTGTCGAAACGCTCTGCAAGGTCGTCGGTTATCTCGTGTTGGGCGAGTTCCTGCGACGAGAGCAGGTCGATGAGGGCGGGTTCGTTTTGCACGCCAATCTTGGCTGCCAGTTTATTGAGTAAATCTCCGAGGGTCATGTTAATGACGAATTATGAGTGATGAATTATTCTTTGGCGGTGTCGGCTGTCTTGCGGGTCTTGGCGAGTTCCTTGCGCAGGTCGTTGATGACCCGCTCTCCCTCGGCAACCTCCGCTTCGGTGGTAGCTAATTTCTCGCGCAACTCGGCAATGGTCTGCTGCGCTTGGTCGGCTTGGGACTGGAGGTCGGCACGGGCTTGCTGCGCCTCGGCTACCTCTTTTTGCAGGCGAGCGATTTCGGCGGCTTGGTCTGCGCTGGCGGCAGGCTGCTTATCCGCAGGACGCTCGTTTGGCTCGACGGCATATACCTCCTCATCGGTCGGGGTCTCTATCTTCGCCCCCTGTGCGATGTAGAAGTTCTTAAGGCTCGCGAGTACGATACGCGGGGAGGTCTCTCCCTTGGGCGTTACTTTGATGAACTTAGACATGATGTAATAAGATTTATTATTCTGCGTGCAAAATTACGAATAAAAAACTATACTAACAAATAATTTCTATTTTTGGCGTGTATTTTTTTTGTGCGCACTTGCACGGGTGGGATAAATGGTGTATCTTTGCCAGCAAAGCACGATAATACTTGCAAGTGTCGGAAAAATGTACTACCTTTGCGGTAATTTTCAGTATATCAGTATGTTAGGAGCAATTTTCGGTGATATTGTCGGTTCTGTGTATGAATTTAATCCGACGCAGAACTATCGTTTTCCTTTGTTGACCAAGCAGAGCAGTTTCACAGATGATACCATTTGTACGGTTGCCATTGCAGACGCTTTTATGAATGGTGTGCCTTATGATGTGTCTCTGCGTGAATGGTGCAAGCGTTATCCATCCCCAATGGGTAGTTATGGCGGCAGTTTCGCTCGTTGGCTACAAACCGAGAATGCTCCCGCTTATTTCTCGTGGGGCAATGGTTCGGCAATGCGTGTGAGTGCACTTGGCTGGCTGTGCAAAACGGAAGCAGGCGTACTTTCTGCGGCGACTTACTCTGCGGCTTGTACACATAACCACCCCGATGGAATAAAGGGAGCACAAGCCGCGGTTTTGGCAGTGTTCTTGGCTCGGCAGGGTATGGAAAAGGATGTGTTGCTGCAGCGTATCGAGCATACTTTTGGCTATACTATTGCTGCTGGTCGTTTGGATGACTATCGAGGTAAGTTTGACGAGTCGTGCAATGGTACTGTGCCTGCAGCATTCCTGTGCATACGAGATAGTGAGGACTACGAGTCGGCTATCCGTCTTGCGGTGTCTCTTGCTGCCGACGCAGACACGCTCGGAGCGATTGTCGGTGGTATTGCAGAGGCTCTGTACGGAATGCCTGCAAAGTTCCAACAGGCAGCGTTGGATAGACTGCCGAGTGATATGTTAGAGGTGTACAAACAATTTACAGAAAGGGTGAAATAATGGCTACAAAATCGCAATTATTGGTCTTTACCAAGTATTACAAAGGGGAGGAAGTATGTCCTCTCAAAATTCAAACCCAAGAGAATGGCGCATTCCTTTGGGGGCATGAGCAGGCTTGGGTCAATGATTCTCTCAATCACCGTTTGAACGGTGAGTACATAACGGAATATATTGCCTACATCGGTGACAAAGTTCCTGCCGATACGGGTTATCCTATTTCGCTATTGGCATACCTGTTCCATAGTATTAGTAAGTGGTCGTACTCGCTCGAATCTTGTGCGGACGGCTTCTATGATTTTCTCAAAAAATACTATTTGAATTAGGGTTGTCTGTATAGTTGTCCTATGAGTTTGAGATAGATATTTTTCCCCTGTTTCTTGACAACCTCGAAACGAGAGCCGCGTTGACCTATCCACTCGCGTTCGGATTCTAATATCTCCTTTGTATTACCATCCCATATACAAATTTCATCGGGTTCCCCATCGTATCTATACTTGCCATTATCCGTGTAATGCGATGCAGGTTCTGCATAGAACCCCATAGAGCCTTTGGGTACATATATAATCAAGTTGATTTCCCTGTAAAAACCATATTGTTTATGAACCGATGTAGATAGAAATGCTCCGTCAGTGAACTTGTCGCCGACATTCACATCGGAGAGGTTCTTCATTAGTTCGCGTATGACATAGTCGTTTGTCCCTTTTCGTACGACCATATCTTTTGTTGCGCGGCATTTGGTGAGGGCATTAGTGAGGACTGCTACATCGCGCTCGTATTCTGCTCTTGTTCTATTTCCCTTATATGTGATATTTCGCAATGGCTCGTTGAGATAACTATATGTCTGCGTGTATTTGGTTATAACAAGTTTCTCTTCTGTAGACAGATTTTTCCATTGTTCTTTTGATGTACTACGCAGACGGCTGTCACTATCTTCAGCACTTTCCGATTCGTATAATTTTGTAAGTTTCTTAATGTCGTCGGACGATAGTTTGCTACAAATCACATCTGCCAATGCCGTCATTTGAATGTTGCCGCCAATGTCGCTCATGTCAATTTGTCTTGGTATGCCGTTATTCGATAGTGATGTCTTAGAGAATTTTTTTAGGCAATCATTGATATACTCTGTTGCCAATTCGATATTTCCTTTCTTTAGTACTTTTTCAATGTCGTCAAATTTATGTATGTGGTTGTAAACGGCTTCCTCTGCCTTAAGGAATGCCAATATATGCTGTGCCTTTCCGTTAGACTTTGCATTGATTGTTGCATTCTTTGCAGTTTTCTTATTGGCTACTGACTTGGCAGCGGCATTGAGTTTCTTGATATCTGCCAATGCCTGTTCTTGGAGTGCAACGGCTTCATCGTGCTTGCCTTGGAGCTCAAAGTCTATAATTTTGTCGTAGTAGTTTTTGATTTTCGCACTTTTGGGGTGGTCAATGGTATATTGGTGGATAATATCATTATTCTCATTGAACTTAATTTTCTCGATATCCGACAAGGTCTCCTTTATCTTCTGCTCAAATGCGTAGTGAACCACATCATATGTCTTGTGGTTCTTATCGAGAAAGTTATCCATCTCGTTGGTAATAGTTGCGATGAGTTGCTCACCGCTCTTGCCTTTGTTTTTCCAATGTTGGATATGACCTTTGACATAGTCGTTGGCTTGCTTGAGCTCTTCATACGAGTAGGTCTGCGCCCATTTCATTGGTTCTGTAAGGTCATCTAATGCAGATATATTCTTGGCGAGTTCGTCTATCTGGTTGGCGATTTGAAATGCTTGCGCGGGGTCGCCTGCTTGGAGAGCCTGTGCCTGTTTATCGAGTAGGTCGGCAAATGCAACATACGAGCCATATTGGTTCGCTTGTTGCATTGCATAGTCCTTAGCGGCTTGCAGTTGTGCCGCATTGGCAGCAGAGAGTTGGTCAGCCTTGGCTTGCTCGATAGCGGCTTTTTTCTTAGCCACGGAGTTTTTGGCGGCATTGAACTTGGCAATATCTTTCTTGGCAGCCTGCAAGAGTACTTTCAGTTGCTCTTCATCGCCCATATCCGCAGCACCATTTATGTCCGCAAGATAGCCTTTTATCTTGGCGGATTTGGGGTGGTCGGCGATGTATTGCTCTATGGCGGATATCTGCTCTTGGTAGGGCGTTAGGTCTATTGGCTGCGTGGTATTCTCGTTGGGCGCGGGTGTTTCTTGTTTCTGCGGCTTTTCTTTGGCGAATTTGGCGCGGAGGGAGGCGGGGACAAGGGCGTCGGCGATGGGGACGAGTTGGTGGCGGCAGTTCCAACCACCGCAGTTGCACTGGAAATTGTCGGCAGTAGTGCCCTCTATCATGCCATAAGGCAGACCCGTCTTGGGATAGATAGCACACTGGTAGTCGTCTATCCGACCCGTGAGAATGGTTGGTATCTCGGAGCGGTGGATAAAACGCTTGGCGGTGAGTTGCTGACAGAACTCGCGGGTGGTCTCCTTGTTGCTGCCCGTGTACATAAACCACTCGCAGCCGAGGTCGTCGGTGAGCAGTTTGTTGTTCTGCCCCGTGAACTGCGAGAGTGCCGTGGTGGCGTAGGTGGTGGAATAGCGTGCGAATGCACCCTGCCCGCCATCCTTGCCGAGCAAGTGCGCACGCAACTCTTCTTGCAGGTCGGCGAACTTGGCATTTGTAGTTACTGCACGCAGGAGAATGTCGTTGAGTTTGTCCGTTACATTGGCTTTCAGTCCGCTGCCCATGAGGGCTTCCATGGTGTTCTGCACAGCGAGTTGCTTCATTAGGGCGTGCTTCTGCTTTGCCGATTTCGAGAGCGTGAGCGAGGGAAAGTGGTCGGAGTAGTAGGCATTCTGTTGCTGTTGGAGGACACCGAAATACTTAGCAAAGCCGCTGATACTCGCTACCCACTCTTTGTCTTTGGAGAGGGCGGCGAGGCGGGCTTTTATCTCGGTGAGCCGCTTGAGATTGGCTATCGACTGCTTGACCTTGCCCTGCGCATCGAGGTCGAGGTCTTTGGCGAGGGTGATGACCTCATCGTAGATTTTCTTTTGCTCTGCGTTGGCAATTTGGTCGAACGAGTCAGCGGCTTTGTCGAGGGTATCTATGACGGATTGGAGTTCGGTCATTTTTGCTGTGCGTTATCAAGTTTGTTTTCGGCGTTAGTGTTTTTTTTGTTTTCTTCCTCTATGGCGTTTGCGTCATTCTCTTCTACACTGTTTGGCGTGTTTTCTTTTGCGGTGTCATTGTCGGAGGGTTGATTGTCGAGTCCGCCAAAGTCGGCGTGCTGTTGGGCTTTTTCTGTGGCTTTGGTTTCGACTTCAGCACGCACCTCCTCGGCATAGCATTCGAGCAGCTTGAGTTTCTCTTTGTAGTCCAACTTATAAAACTCCTTATCCTCGAACACTGCACGGCGCACAAAGGCGTGGATATTGCACGAGATGATATAGGCGGTTTCTGTGATGCCGCCATTTTGGAGCATAGTCATCTTGTTTTCCTCTTTGATACCGAAGAGCGGGTCGAGGTCGAAGACGGTCTCGAGGCGTTTTGCAACATCGGGCGAGGTGTTGAACTGCATCTTGGCATAGTTGGTCTCGAGCACTCGCAGCGTTTCGGGGTTGGCTTCTGCTTGGCGTGCGCCTTGCAACTCCTGCATGAGTATGGTGGTGTTGGCGATGTCGAACTTGGTCGGCACATTGATAGCGGGCAGCATGGCACGGCGGGTGTCGGCATTCGGCACAATGGTGCGATAGCGGTACTCGCAGATGAAATAATAAACGAGGTCGATATTGCGCACGAGGTCTTCGGCAACGGAGTTGACAAAGTTGTTGAGTTCGTTGGCGTCGTATGCCTTGGCTACGCCCGATTGGTCGATGGGTGTTTCTGCCAAGAACTCCATGTTGACCGCTGCCAGTGCGTCTTTGATGTGGTTGCGCACACGCTGGTCTTGGAGCGTGGCTATCGCAGTGTCTTTTTGTATATAGCCGATAGGTGGCGCAGGAACTTGGAGTTCGCCCGCACGCCCTGCATCGATAAGATGAATGCCGTAGGGCGAGGTATTAAGCACATGCCCCGAGCCGTTGCAGTGGGGGCAGGTGGTCGGCTTGCCGTCTTTGTCTTTCTCGATACCCGTACCCTTGCAGTGAGGGCACTCGGTGTTGGTATAGGCATATTTCTCGGAGTGGATATGCTGAATGATTTCGGCTTGCAGGTCGGAGTACTCGCGTGCGGCTTCGTCGAGGTCAGGCACCATACCTGCGAGGCGGCTTTCGTAGACCGTATCATTGTTGGTGCGGATTTTGAATAGACCGCCCACTTTCCATGCTGGCAGTTTGCCGCTGTTGTGGTGGAACACCTGCTTGGGGTCGAACTTACCAGCCCCTGTCTGCTCGTATTTAACGAACTCATTCTGCGTGAGGATATAGTAGATAGCACCGTTGGTGTTTATACGCCGACCGCCATTCTTTGTTTCGCTGTAGTAGATGGTGGTGTCGCGGCTTTTGAGTACTACATACTCCTCCTCGACATATTCCACGATTTGGTCGCTGTCGAAGAAGCGGGCAATGGGCTTGCAGTACTCGCTCTTGTTCTGCGGCAGTTTCTCGAGTATGACAGCCACAATGCCGTTGGCATCGATGAGCGAGCGTTTGAGCAGTTCTGCAAACGCCCAGTTCGTGACGGACGAGAATGTAGGGTACTGAAACTCGCAGTACTGTTGGAGCGTTTCCAATTCAGCAACCGACGATGGCACGCTCTCCTCGTCGTACTGGATATTCCAATCCTGCGCACGGCGTATCTTTTCGAGGCTGTGAATTACTTTCGATATTGCCTGTTTGGTCTTTGGCACATAAATTCGTCGGCGGTACTCTTTTATCTCTTCAGGCTCGGAGGGGCGGCGCGAGAGTATTTTGTCATCGGGCATAATGCCATTGGCGTGGACTGCGAGTTGGTGTGCCAAGTCCATGCATATCTTCTTGTTTGGGTAGTTGCCAGTGAGGGCAGCCATTACATCTTCAATCTTGGTGAGGTTCATAGTGATTAGCAGTTAGAGTTTCGTTGTATGACATTGGTTTTTACTTTGAATGTGGCGCGTGTGAGGCGTATGCCGCAGTCGGAGTAGGTGTAGTTATCGTGGTCTATTTCGTACGAGTCCGATTTTGTTACCCGCTCTTCATTGATATAGACCTCATCGCACGAGAGGGCGGTTACTATCTTTTCGTGCCACGATTCGGGAATATAGTCGGTTTCGCCCTCGTACTCCTTTTGAATGGTAGCATAGAGCACTATCTGTTCGCCATTGCGGTTTTCATATATTTTGTCGGTCTGCTTGTATTGCGCTGCTGCAAGGTGGATTGGGAGCGCAACTTGTACGGTATTTGGAAAGTATTTACCACCCCAGCGACCAGAACGAATCCAATATTCTCCGAATGGGAAGCCAAACTGTGGCTCGTGGCAGTAGTACTGAAGCGACGAGAGGTAATCGTCGCCCTCGCCCATGTAGCAGAGCAGGTTTGAATAGTTCAGCCCCTCGGTGGTTCTCATACATAGGCGGAAGCATTCGTTTGGTGCGAGAATATCGTTCAAACTTTGGAAACTACTTACTACATAGATGCCGTCGTCTGTGTGCTGATAGGCGTTTGCAATGTTCTGCGCAACGAGGTCGCCATTCGGGCGCACGATATCTACTATTGGTGCTTCGCTTGTTTGGTACGAAAAAGTTAGGCTGTGTTGGTCGCAGTATGGGAGTGCCATCTCGCTTCCCTGCATAAGCACCATTTTCTGCGTTACCATTATGTCGGTGAATGTCATGCCGATGCCCTTGGTGCTGCCTTGCAAGCCAGCATAGATGAGCAGACTCCAAGTGCCTGTGGCTGGCACAGTAATAACCAACTCTTTATGTACCTCACCGACGAGGAGGGTATATTTTCCACCAGCGGCAGAAGCGTTAAAGTCGTAGAGTAACACCGTATATTTCAGTGTAGCTCCTGTGTCGCGTACCGATTTTTCTATCGTGAATAGGTACTGCGCACCGTTTTGCAGTTCGCGGGCTATCGTACGGTAGTTAAAATTGCTATCCGCGGCAGGAATGGTCAGCGGATTGTCGCCTGTGTAGAGGTTCTTGCGGTAGTTTTTGAATTGAATGAATTGCTGTTCTAACATATTAGTCTGCTTTTGGTATTAGTTTGAATGTTGCCGTGCCATCGACAAACGAGTAGGTGAACTCCTTTATCCAGCCGAGTACGCCGTCCACCTCTATCAAGCCGTAGGGGTTGGCTTTCACTTTCTTGTATTCTGCCACCGACAGCGGGTAGGAGAACTCGATGGTTTCGGCTTTGAGAGAGCCTTGCTGATAGGCTATCGATTGTTTCTCGGATATTAGTGGCACATCTGCAAAAGTCCAGTCATTCGGCTCTTCGTAGATAACATTTCCATCGGTGTCGGCTGGACGGTACAATTTTTTGAAAAATGAGGCTGCTGCATTTGATTTGCTGCTATTGCGATATGCGCCTTGATAGTTCCCCTCGCCACTCGAAAACACAAAATCGGATTGTTTGTTAGCAAAAAACAGCCACTTTTTCCACCGCTCGACATTTCGGCGTGGCGATAGGCTGGCGTTCATTGTAGTCCCTGTAAGCAGGTTGCTCGCATCTGTTCCTGCAGGCATTATGCCATTTAGCCACACTCCCTCTTCTAAATAGTGCCATATTTCGAAGAGGAAAATGTTTTCGTCGTATTTCCAATCCGAAACATCGTATTCGTTGGCTTTGCGGCGTGTCAGTTCTATGGCATATGGGTCGGCAATGAACTCGCACAATGCCTGCTTATCGCTCTGTATGGCTTTGAGTTTGCTCGTATAGGTGAATTGTGTGTGTACGCTATCAATCGCCGCTATGTCTTCGTTGGAGGTGTATTTTTTGTAGCCGATAGTCAATTCTGAAACGATGAGCGATGTGTTGATAGTGGTCTTTATCTCTTTTGGTGCTGTTATGCTCAATATGGGGCTGCCTGTTTGGTAGAACCACGACCACCGCTCTACGCGGATATATGTTTTTCCGTCTTCTTCCGAAAATCCCCACCCGATGCAGTCGATAGCCGAGAGCGATTTTACTATATTTTTGAAGCTGATAAATATATCTTTTTCAACGAAGTTGCCCTTTGCGTTTCGCAACTTGTACCCTGTAGTGATGGCGCGTAACCCTCCACCGCCATACTGGTTGTTGGCGAAATCCGCTTTATACCAATCGCTACGAACACGCAGCCCAGCAGTCTTTTGACAGATACAATCCAATGCAGCGATAATGGGCGTTATCTCGGTTTTGACAGGTTTTTCGTTATTCCCTTTCGTGTCAATGTAGGTGGTTTTGTAGTAACTTTCGGCATTGAGTGCGATGTAGATAGTTCCCTTCGTCTTTGTCCACATATTACTATTTACTTCATTATGTGGACCTCTCATTTCTATGTAGATATGCAATTCATCTGTGCACCCATCAAGAGAGAGTGAAACATCAAATGCGCCAGTGTGTTCCGCTCCGAAAGAAAATGTCTTCGTTTTCTCTCCCGATTTCATTTTGATAACGACACTCCCATTCTTCTTCGTACCATCACTTGTACTTGTATTTATGCAATCGACTGTTAATTGGCCTTTTAGCCTTATTTCTGCTCTGTATGTTTTCCCAGCGTCGGTGGCAAAAATTGGGAGTGTGTCTTTGAACTCGCTATAGTACGGAGTGCTGCCGCTTTCAGGTTCAAAGTCTTCGGAATCATCATAGATTGTATGGAACTCACTTTTCGTCCCGAGTTTGTGAGTACCAAACTCATTGATAGATGTTTTGAATATTGGCTGGATAGCACAGTGACGGCTGGATAGCCCATAAGTATAAATTTCACCGCAGTCCCACCTGTTGGTGTAAAAAATTGGTGTCGGGGAAACGATTGCTTCTATTGTGGCTGGCGCGACGATAATATTTCCGTCGATGCCGTTTTCTCCGTTGATAGATACCTCTACCTCGGAGCGGTTGTTGAATGTGGTTTTTACGCCCACCTCGCCCACCTTGCACGACACCGAGCAGTAGTCGCTGCGTTGCTCTTCGTAGGTCGATAGGTCGAGCACGCCGCTGTACATCTCTTCGCCGTCGGTGGTAACGCTGTATGTTACCATGGTATCGAGGTCTTGGTTGTAGGCTTCACGAATCATCTCTGCCGCAGTGCCGTAGAACTCCAACGCCTGTTCGCTCACCTCGGCACTGATACCGTGGTAGTCGCCACGCTTCATTTTCATCTTGAGATTGTCGAAGCCTATCGGCTCGCTAATCTCCGTCCCATTGAGATAATGCCGTACTACCATTGCGCGTTGTATTTTGTGTTGAGGTGTTTGCGCGTGTCATTGCCGCTCTGCACGGTTACGCCACTGCGATCTACATTCACATTTACGGCGCGCTGTTTGGGCATCGCCTTGGCAACGGCAGCCCCAAGTCGGTCGTAATCGATTGGCTGCCATTGGCTGGCTGCTACGGCTTGGTCGAGTGCCACTGGGTCGATATTTGCCATGGCAGGAATGGTAAGTTGAGGCACACCGTAGTCGCCCCATGTTTCGGGTTTCTCTATCTTTTCGTGTGGGACAATGCTTGCGCCCTGTGGCACATACATAATTTCCGCACCCTTTTCGCCCACCAGTGCATATTCGCCTTTGCCGCCTTTACGCCCTTTGGCATATTGCGCCAGCGGTTTGGCTGCGATGACTGCTATTTGTGCTGCGCCCATTGCTGTGGCTAATGCCAACGAGGCAATACCCGCAGGGTTTGGAATAGGACCGATAGCCACTGGGGCTTGAGCCAACGACATGATGATGGCTTGTGCCGCTGCTATACCTGCATTTATCAGTGCCTGTGCCTTGGCGTATTTCGCTTGTTTCATTTCGAGGGCGGCTTTCTTTTTCTCGTATTCCGCTTCCGATATGTATTTTTTGTTGGCATTCTCTTTGGCTTCTTCAGCGTCGGTGGTGTACACTTCTTCAAGCGCGTCCAACTCTTCTTGCACCTTATTGCCGAGTGCTTCAAAGGCGAGGTCGCTGATACTTTGCATAGTATCGAGAACAGTAGTGAATGAGTCCAACACCGTCTGCATCTTTTCCGACTGGTATTCTGCCTCGGCATCGGCTATTGCTTTTGTGATGTCGAATTCCTGCTGTTTATAGTCTTGGAACGAGATGAGTCCAGCGTCGTACTGTGCGTTGAGGCTATCTAACTGTGCGGCGTAGAGTTCCTTTTGCGCATCGAGATTGGCTGCCAGCGCGTCCAGTTTATTCAAGCCTTGAGCGTTGTTTACCGCCTCGGCAGTCAGTGTGGCATTCCTCTCGAGGGCGGCGAGGTGCTGGCTATCGATGTCGATTCGTGCTTGCACAGACTCTTTGTCGTTGGCAAGTATGTCGGCGTTCATCTTGGCGTTTATCTGCCTTATTTTGTCGGCTTTGACCTCTTCTGTGTCGGTCGATTGCTCTACGGCTTGGCGTTCCGCAGCCGCGTTTTCTTCTATCTGCTTTCGGACAGTGTTGTAGTAGTCTTCTACCACGGCTTTCTGCGCGTCTTTGCTTTCTGCACCCGTCAGTGCATTTTTGCGTGCCTCGGCAAGTTGCACCTCTATTTCGGTGCGGCGTTGAGCGTTTTCGGTGGCACGCTGCATTTCTTGCTGGTCGATGTCGCGAATGGTTTTTGCCAAGTCGAGTCGGATTGCCTCTACCTCCGCCTTGTAGGCACGCTCGCTCATACTTGCTTGGTCGAGCGCATCGATTTTCGCCTGTGCCTCGGCTTCGGCTATCTGTTTGGTGAGAGCGACCTCTTTGGCGTAGTCGGCTTCAGTGCCATCGCTTTGCGCCATTGCTGCCAGCAGGTTTTTCTGTTCCTGCAGAATGGTTTGCTGTTCCTGCGCCGCGTATTTCTTACGCACGGCGGCAATCTCTTTGGCTTGTTTTGCCAGCAGTGCCTTACGCAGTTTCACCTCTTCTTCCGAGTTCCCTTGTATGGCGTTGAGTTGCTCTTTATAGTTGAGTTTGATTTGTGCAATCTCTTTTGCCGCCCCCTCTTTCATCAAGTCGATGTTGGCTTGTTGTAACTGTTTTTGTAGTTGTAGGCGTGCTTCTTGTAGGGATTTGGCTGCCTCGGCAGCGGCTTTCTGCGCATCGGCATTTTCTTGTTCGAGGTCTTTGCTCTTTTGTAGCGCATCGTAGTATTTCTGCTCTACATCATTGAGTTCCTCTTGCGCTTTTTTCTTTTTGTCCGAGCCGTTTTTATACGCGTCCACCTCGCGCTGTTTGGCGGCAACCATTTTCGCAAGTTGATCGACCTCCTTTTGATTTCGCGCGATTTCGTCGGTGGTATATTTCTGCGATTCGTCGGCACGCTGTTTGGCGTAGTTCGCTTTTATCTGTGCCAATTCCACCTCCGACGCATTGCGTGCTTCAGCGTCGGCAAGTGCTTTCTCTTCAGCATCGTTGGTGGCTTGTATTTGCTGTTGCCGCTCGTAAGCGCGTTTGGCAGCCCCCACGGCATTTTCGGCTTCTACCTTTTCCAATTCGGCGGCGGCTGCAGCGTAGTCACGCTCCGCTTTGCCAGCGTCGGAGAAATAGTGGACAAGTTTCGAGATACCGATGGCGAGTGCTGCTATTGCCGCAACGGTGGCAATTATTATAGCAAGGACAACACCCAATGGGTTGGCTTTCATTGCAGCGTTGAGTCCTGTTTGTGCCACGGTGGCAGTTGTAGTCGCAGCCGCCTGTGTGCCTTTGGCTACCGTGTCCGCAGTCGATGCAGCAGCGTCTGCGGCGTTTGCCGCTGCCGTTTTCTTTTTCTCTTTGGCGAATAATTTTGTCAGTGCCGTGTTGATAACTACCATAGCAGCACTATCTTTGTTGAGCGCGTTGAACACCTGTTGTGTGCCGCTCACAATAGACATGGCGGCTTGTACCTTGTAGAACGCCTGTTGCAGCCCCTCCATATCGCCGCCGAACAATTCCGCAGCCGAGGTGGCAATATAGAACGACCCAGCAAGACCATCGCCCAACCCAATGATAGCGTCTATTTCTTTGGTGTCGCTGGCGAGTGCGCGTATGCGCTGTTGGGTATCGCCTATTTGGTCTTCCAACTGACCAGCGGCAATGGCGAGATCGACAAATGCTTCCGTGCCAAATTCGCCGCCCTCTTCCATGCGCTGCAACTCCTCGCGCATAGCTCGCAGTTGCTGCACCATTCGCCCCGACTGCCCACTGAGTGTCTTGTATGCCTTGACTTGCTTATTGATTTCAGTGATAGACTTCTTGGTCTCTGCTATGTCGGCTTTCTTTTGGTCGCGCAATTCATCGTAGTAGCGGGAGTTCTCTTTGAGCCGCTTGTTGAGTTTATCGCCGTAAATCCCGAGTTCTTTGATAGACTGGGCGTCCTCTTTTTCTGCGATAGTTAATCTTTTGAGTTCCTTTTCTTGCTCTTTGGCGCGCTCGGTCAGTTCCTGCAGTTGTTTCTGCGCCTCGTCAAGGTTGGCTTCGGAAGTTATGCGTACGATGATGTTGTTATCTGCCATATCGGTATTTAATATTTTCCAGTGTTTCTTTGGCTTCTTTGGCTTCGCGTTCCGCCTTTTCGATGGTACGGTCGAGTTTCGCCATAAACTCGAGATAGGTCATATCGCCGATGTTGGCGAGGTTACCGTCGGCTACGATGTCTTTCCATTGCTCGTATTCGTCGATTCTTTTCCAGAGGAGGCTAATCGGAGACACTCCCAGTGTATCTTGTTTAGTTCCTCGCACATCGCCGAATAGGTGTCTAAATCGGTAGCGACATTCTGCAAGAAGGGCATTAACTCCAATAAAGGCATCTGCAAAAAAAAATCGCGCGCCCCTTTGTCTTTGCGCCACTTGGCTATCTTTTTCTCTGCGTAGTCAGGCTCGTACACGGCTGGATTTTCGGTTTTGTCGAAAAAGCAGACGGCGGCAAGTCGGTAAAGCAAGTCGGTGTCGGTGGTGAGTGTAAGCCGCTGCTTGAGCAATTCGTTTATTTGGTTTATTTTGAAAATGTCGATTTTCTGCTGGTGCAGCAGTTTATCGATGGTTTCGGCGTAATAGAGCAGAAATTGCCGCGAGCAACGCATATCCACCTCGTTATACACCTGCAACGCTATCAACCCACGCTCATACGGCAAGTTGGCAATATCGGCAAAGCGGTAGTACTTGGTGTGTCCGCTGGTGAACGCATACTCTATGCGGTATTTCTCTCGTTGGCGGCGGCGTTTATCCCATTCGATACGCCATGTTTCTGCCAGTTCCTTTATTAGTCCCATGTTATTCTTGATTTATGATTTTTGATATTTTTTCGGTCATATTGTCGGCATTGCCAGTGGCGAGTACGCACCCTTTGGCGGTCAGTCGCCAAGCGTTACGCCGCTGCCACAGCGTGAGTGTATATTGTGTCCAGCCGATTTTTCGCGTGTAAATCAGTGGCGTTCCGTTGCAGGGGCAGCCTTTGCGTGCGTAGTCGAATCCGAGTGCAGTGGCTATGTTTGTCAGTTCATTCATTCGTGCAGACGGCAGATAAATGCCGAGATAAAAGCGTTGAGTCCTACGACACCGAGCATGGTGGGGAGTAAGTTCCACGACCAGCCGTAGAGTATTGGGTATAGTACAAGCGTGTAAATCCCTCCCATACAGATGATGCACTCGAAGAGTGGCTTCCGCAGTACAGATAAGAACATAAGGTCGAGCAGGTCGCCGAGCAGGAGTGCGGGGCGGTGGAATATCATCCCCTCCCATGTGGTTACATGGACGGCGGTGATGATAAGTGATAGTATGACAATTTGTTCGAGCATAGGCGGTTAGTAGTTTGGTTGGAGTTCCTTGTAGTAGCGGTGGAAATAGTAGCGCACATTGTCGAGGAAGTCGGCTTGCTGCGCTGTATTGTCGCGCGAGTTTTTGACAGGTCGATTTTCATCGTCTGCCATGACATTCTCGAAATCGAATATAGCAGGTTTGCAACGCTCGCTGTCGAACACAATATCGTACTGCTCGAACAGCGAGTTGATAAAATAGCGGCTGTCGGCGAGGCGTGGGTTCGAGCCGCTGTACTGCATCTGCGAACGAGAAAGACCAAAGTATGCCTTGACGACATCGTAGTTGTTGAGCAACGAGAGCGTGGTGGCATTGCGCCCTGCGCAGTCACCCGTGACGAGGTAGAGCGGGCGATACTGCCCATAACGGCGGTCTATCTCCTCGCAGACCATACGCGTAGTGGCGTTTTCGAGGCGTATGCAGTCGATACCTCGTACCTGCCCATTGATATGCTGGAAGAGCGTGCAGGTCATCGGGTTTCGGTTGAAATCGAACGACAAGACAAGCGGCGCATTGGGGTCGTATTCCACGCACCCAGTATGTTTTTCTCTGCTAAACGCAAAGAGCCATAGTTTTTCATTGATTGCCTGTGGGTTCTGCTGGTACTGTGTCTCGAAAGTAAAGCGGTTCGCTGCACGGAGTTTGTGCAGTTCCTCTACTGTATGTTTGAATGGGTAGAGTGCCGTCTCGCGCCCCTCGCTATCGACTGAGAGGGCGGGGAGGGACAGCACCTCCCATTCGGTGGGTTCGAGGTCGAGCAGGTAACCGCAGAGGTCTTGTTTGTGCAGCCGCTGCATGATGATGATAATCGGCGTGGAGCGGTCGTTGACACGGCTGCGGATAGTATTCTCGAACTGGTCGTTCACTTTCTGTCGGCGCACAGGCGAAGAGGCATCGAGCGGCTTGAGTGGGTCGTCAATGATAATTGCACCGCCCCACTGTTCGCCCTGCTCGATAGCGAAATCCTCTGCGCTTTCCTCTTTGACAATACCTGCACCAAAGCCTGTTACCTGACCATCGGACGAGGTGGCATACACCCCACCGCCCTCGGTGGTGTACCATTTCTGCTTGGCGTGGCTGTCGCGTTTAATCTGCACCCACGGAAAAAGTTTCTGATACCATTCCGAAGCGACCGCGTCTTTTATCCGTTCCGAATTGTCGAGAGCGAGATTGGCAGAATACGAAAGCATGATATACTTGCTCGCAGGGTTGAGTGCCAGCCCTTTCTTGACAAATGCCTTGAGCATTTCGGTCTTCGAGTAACGCGGAGGGCAGTTGATGATAAGGCGCGTGCATTCGCCAGAAAAGACACGGTCGAGTACCTCCGCTATGCGTTTGTGATGTTCGCCTACATTGAAGCGGCGAGCATTCTCGGCATAGAAGAAATAGCGGGTCGCAAACAGCGTGTCCGCCATGCACTTGTTGCGTATGATATCCTGACGAGTGGGCATGGGGTTATCACTGGTAGTCGTGATTTATAATTTACTCAATTCAACAAAGTTCTGCACAATGCTCACGGCTCTCTTCTTCATATTCTCGAATGCTTCTTGGCGTGTCTTATATTGACTATTCTTTGTACCATAGGTATTTTTTGTTGTGGTGCTACTAAATATCTTACCATCAATGTAGCCAGTTGTGCCGTCTTTATTGCCCGTTTGTGTATCTTTAAAAATAACCTGCCATCGTGAGTTGTCACCAACCACTACCTTTCCACCTGCTGGTGGGCAAGTAGCTTGCTTAACGAGCGTGTACACTTTCTGTACTGCTTTTCTGTTCTCATCTACTTTGTTCGGGTCTGACTTGGCAATAATTTTAGTACTAATCATAACTATATCTCCTTTTCTATTTGGTTTATAAATTCTCGCGCTTCTTGCACGGAGAGTTGTTTCTGTTGTTTGATGTCTGCCTTGACCTCCGTTGATTGGCGGTTTTTCCACTGCTCTGATTTTAGATTCGAGAGAGCAAAGATGATTGCCGTAACATTTGGAGCGTCTTTTGTCTTTGTTACAACCCGCTTGGTGATGACAGGTTTGCCCTGTGCATCGGGCAGAAGTTCAGTACGCTCGTTGGTGGTTTCTGCCCCCTCGATAAGGTCGAGCAGTTTACTTTCGGCTTTGAATGTGAGCGTGGCTTTGTAGGCTTCCTGTCCTTTTTTTATTGCCTCGCAAAACTCCGATTTATACGATTTCCCCTGCTCATCAGTCCAGCGGTAGTAGGTATCGTCGCTTATACCCATCGACACGCAAAAGTCTTTGAGTGTGCCGCCGTACTCGAGCAGTCCATACTTGGCTACCCACGCCTCGGCGTTCCGTGCCATCTGTTTAGTCCATTTCATTGTATTTTGTCGAAATAGGATTTGTAAAATTGTGCGAGTTCAGTGGATATGCTTATCACGCCCTGTTCGCAGCGTGGATTGGTATTGATGTTTGCGCTGGTTTCGATGGCAAAATCGAATTTATCGCCGAATCCTGCGTAGATTTTGCTGTGGTTACGGAAGCACTTGAGCCGTCCTGCATTTGGGTGTTTGGCATAGAATTCGTTGAGCATACGCCACTCGATGACATAACTGCTTGGAAATATCTCGCCCACATAGGTATCGAGGTGGTCTATCGTGCCGTTTTCGCACCATTCCGTGAGTTGAGCGATATCCTCTGCAGCCATACACCAAGTACTTACGAGCAGGTAGTTGATGTGTTTCTGGTGCAGCAGGACGACTTTGAGGAACGAAAGGCTATCGACATTGCCGCCTGTGATGCAGTGGTAGGAGTGCCCTACTTGGAGCGGTTCGAGCCCCATGCGCTGGAGCAGGATATCCTCGCCGTAGGCTCTACGCATAAGGAACTTATCAGAGATCTCGATGAGTCCCGTGGTTCGCCTGTGCGAGCGTGAACCGCCAGTCGGCTTATCCTGTTTGGCAGGAGTGGCTGGCGTGTCGGTTATGCTGTCGGTGGCTGTACCCCATTGCGCATTCTCTATGTCCCATTCGGATGTCATTGGTTCGCCTATTTTGCTTTACCCTCTAATTTGGTCTTAGTTAATTTTCATTGCTTTCTTTTCGGTGAGTTTCTCCCAGCGGGCGAGGATAACATCGCAGTAGTGTGGGTCGAGTTCGACCATGTAGCATTTGCGTTTGAGTTGCTCGGCGCAGATGAGAGTTGTGCCGCTGCCGCCGAATGTGTCGAGTACGCGGTCGCCCATACGAGAACTATTCTTTATCAGTTGCCCGAAGAGTTCGAGCGGCTTCATCGTCGGATGGTCGGTATTCTTGGTCGGCTTCTTGCAGTCGATGACCGAGGTGGGTAGTCGGTAGATATGCTTGAGCAATGCGAGCATATCCTCTTTTTTCATTTTTTCGAGGTCTTTCTCGGTCGGCATGGTGTCGGAGAATACCGTGGCGAGGCTGCGATTGTTTACAAAATAGTGTGCCGCTCCCTCTTTCCAACCGTAGAGACAGGGTTCGTGCTTCCACTGGTAATCTTGGCGACCGAGAATAAACGAGTTTTTATTCCATATTAGTTCTTGGCGCACATAGAGTCCCACGCTATTGAGAGCAGTCTCGAAATTGATATGCTCTTTACCTGCGAACCACACATAGAACGATGCACCTGCTGCAAGCCCTGTTTCGGCAGCTGCAAAGGCATCGCGCAAGAATTTACCGAACGACTGGCTGTCCATATTGTCGTTCTTTATCCTCATGTTTTGCGAGTTGCTTATGTTGACATTGTATGGTGGATCAGTGAGCCATAGGCTAACTTGCTCCCCTGCAAGTAGGCGTGCAATGGTATCCTTGGAGCAACTGTCGCCGCATATCAGTCGGTGGTCGCCGAGTTGCCAAATGTCGCCAGCAGCGCAGCGGGTTTCAATGTACTCTTCATCTTCATTGAAATGGTCATATTCTACCTGCAACGCGTCTTCCTCATCCTGTTCTTGGCTATTAAACCACTCATCGGGTATGGCATTGCCCCAGTCATTTATTTCGCTCATATCCCACTCGTTGGCAAGGCGTTCGTAATCGTCTTTGCCGTTTTGCGCATTGTCAAGCAGTACGATGTGGCGTTTCTGCTCGAGCGTGTAGTCCTGTAAGTGAGCAACCCATTCGTCTGGTATTTCATCGGTGAAGATATGGGTATGTTCTACGCCCGCTTTGTCCGTCCACCGAGCCACGGCATGCTCTTCTGCAAGGGCTTGTAGGGCGCGGTAGCGCATATTGCCGCCGAGGATGATATTATGCTCTTCGACCTTGAGTTGGTTGTGGCGTAGGTACTGCGGCATCTTGAGAATGCGCATCTTTAGCTGCTCGAAATCCTGCGCGTCGATATAGCGCGGATTGGCTGGCTGCCCCTCGAGTTGTCCCTCGTTGAGATGTAGGTCGGTGAGTTTCATTTAGAAGTTGTATTTGTTGCCATAGGGTTATTAGTTGTATTTTCGGATTATTTCGTTAACAAATGCCATGACTTTATCGTCTGTACTCTTTTTGATGAGGGCTCTGTCGTAATGGTAGAGGTAATCGCCCCAGCCTTTTTCATTCTCCACGACGAAGAGTTTGGATATTCGCCCGCGATTTATTCCCCAGTCCGATTTTTCATCGTACACCTCGATTTGGGCTTGCAGTGTGGCGTGTTGCCCACTACCATTCTTTACGAATATCGTACGCCCTCCACGGCGAGGATCGTCTTTTCGTTTTGTTTCGACTATCATGTTGCTCTGTTTTTCATCGCAAAAATACTACTTATTTTTATTATATGCAAATGTTTTTCGTTTGAACACCTTATTTTTTATAATAACCGTTACGCGCCGCGTGGCTTTTTTGTTTGAAATTGTGGATATATTTTTGCCCATCGCTCCGCCGAGCGCATGGTGCGGCACGCAACGGTTGTTGTTAGTCCCGAAAGCCCAGCAGACGGTCGAACTCCGCCAGTGCCTTTTCGTAATCTTTGGCAAACATGGTGCGTTTGCTTTCGGGCGACAGTATTGCCTGAAATAGGCTATCGAAGCGGTCGAACTCTTTGTCTATGCGGTTGGCACTCTGCTTTATGTCGCGCACCAATAGTCCGTAGCGGCGCGTTATCGCTTCAGCCTGTTCGAGATGGTTAATGCCGAGCGAGAAAAGTAGGTACACGGCTGACAGGTGCAGGTTCAGTGTGTCCCATTCGGGACTTTCGACGAGTTGTTTTCGTGCATTGTTCATACCAGTGTCAGTTGTCGGTTAGTCGTTTTTCTATTATCAATTTTTCAGTCTATCCAGCGAATACCGCATTGGTGGCGTTGTTCGCGTGTCATCTGTCGCGCCTCGTAGGTGGTGTAGCGGCGGCGGTAGTCGGTCAGCCCGAGTCGATCGGCATCGGCTTGGTAGAGTAGCATTTGCACGCCGTCCACCGTGGCACAGACGATAGGTTTATGCGGCTTACGGCTCTCTTCGATGCGCGCAAATTCGGCACTATCGATGATATGTACCTGTCGGTCGATTTGCAAAAACTCGGCGACACGAAAGTCGCGATAAGGGTGGTGGCGTAGCATATAATCGACCGCATAGCGCGTCCGCTCTACGCTCCAGTGTAGGGCTGCCACTTGGTCGGCAAGCACCGTCCAAAATGTTATCTGCTGCCCATTGGGGGCTTGGTAGGCGGTGTTCATTGCAGGAAAATTGACCGCGAGGCGAAGAATATACGGCATCACATCGCCGATGGTGGCTGGCGGATAGATACGGAATTCCGATAGCCCACTATTACTCGCGTCGGTTTGTCCCTGCAACCCAACCTGCCGCAATTGATTGAGCGATGTCGGTGAGGTCGACAGCGTGCTTGGCATTGCTCGTTTGATTACTTGTTCGATGGTGTCCATTGTTTTGTGTGTTTGTGTTTGATTGTTGATTCCGTTTCTTTTCCCAAGTGATGACCGCCGCCCGCCAGTTTTTCATTGGCGTTTTGCCAACCAGCCACCCTTTCGATTCGTAGAAATAGTAGAACTCCTCGGCGTTGATTCCATTTTTGCGCTGTACGCAGTAGTCGGCGACCTCTTCGATTGTCGGTTTTTGGAATTTTTTCTGTTTCTCCTCGCGCGTATTACTATCTCTCTCTATTATATAATTATTATAATTATTATCTATATATAGGGTGTGGGGGGTGTCAATTTGCGAGGGGTGGGGTGGCAGATTGCAAGGGGTCGCAACTTGCGAGGGGTTGCAGTTTGCGAGGGGTCTGCAGGTATAGATAGTAGGCTTGCCGCTCTGCTTTTTCTCTTCTAAAAGTCCAGCGGCAACAAGGCGTTGGATTACCCGCCGTGCCGTATCACTGCTGGCATTGAGCCATTGCGCGATGTAGGCGATTGGTTGGCCGAAGCCGCCTTTGTAGCCATAGATAAGCGCATAGACAAATGTTTCGTCAGAGGTTAGTCCGAGTTGATTGACCATCCACCCATGAATGGTTACATAGTTGCTATCTTTGATTTTTTGTTTCATGTCAGAACGGCGTGGCGTTTAGTTCGATTTGCAATCCTCTTGTTGCTGCAATGGTAGTTTTCCCTGTTTGAGCGATTATTTCGTGGCAAAACTCATCTGCGTGGCTATTTTGGGCAGATAAATGGACGAGTACTATCTGCACCAACTGGCTGATGTCGTTTGCCGCAAGAAATTCTTTGAGGTGTTCGAGCGAAAAGTGGCTGTTGAGTGTACGCTGCATGACTGCCTCGGGTACGATTCCCGCCTCGACATTGGCTCGGAGCAGCGGCAGCGAGTAGTTGCATTCTATCATCAGGTGGTTGAGGCGTGGAATGCGATAGCGCAGGTAGTAGGTGTCGGTGGCAAAGAGCAGCCTCCCCATGTTGGCATGGTCGATGAGGTAGGCGAACGGCTCGGCAGCGTCGTGCTGTGCGGGTATCGGGCGTATGCTGAAGCCCCCGAGTTGTATTGTGCGCAGGGGTTCGAGCGTGTGCAGGTTCTTGGCTTGCAGGGCTTCAGCCGTGCCGTGCGATGTATAGACTGGCATGAGTGCCGCATAACTGCGCACATACTTGGCGTGGTCGCCGTGTTCGTGTGTAACGAGGCAGCCTACCACATGGCGCGTGTGCCAGCCGAGAGCGGCGAGGCACTCCTGCCGCGGCACGCCGCACTCGAGAACAAGTGCTTCCGTGCCGTCGGACAGGACATACCCATTGCCAACCGAGCCACTATTGAGAACAGTGAGTTGCATTATACCTCTTCGAATATGCTTGGCATTTCTTCGCGCTTCGCCTCCGCTGTAGCAGTTGGTGCTTCTTCATCAGGCAGGTCTTCGCTGTTGGCGTGTTGTTGCACCTGTTGCTCTGTTACATCTTCGTATGGTGTATCAACCACTTGGCGTTGTTCGTCGGCGGTGTACATCGCGCCGAGTTGTGTAGGAAATGCCTCGCGCAGGGCGTGTACAAGGGCTACTTTGCGTATCATGGTGCACTTGATGGCGTTCCAAGTACTGCGCCCTTTGTCATAATCTTTGAGGTTGCAGTAGGCTTTGATTGGGAAGTCGCGGTCTTTGCGATAGACCTCTGCCCAGCCGCCGAGCAGCACATCGCCGTCGCGCATAAACTCGCCCTCTTCATAGACCACCTCCGATCCGCGTTTGAGTATTAGACCTGCGCGGAAGCCCCGATACTGTTCGCAGCCCTCGGCACGCTTCATGAACGCCTCTTTGCTGACAATTATCGAAGCATTGTCTTCACCCCCACGATTGTTGGCAAATTTGACGAGGTAGGCTTCATTGAGGAACGGATTAAGTTGTTGATACTTGCAGATGGAGATGAACTGCAAGATTTCTTGGTCGGTTACATTGCCGCTCCCTTTGGTGAGGTACTGGCGAACGATGTTCGCATTGAGTTTGATTTCTTGACCGAGGGTGTTGTACACGACCTCCATCTTCGAGGCAGGATTCACTGCCATTGCTTGTTGTTTTTCCATTGTTGTGAATGTGTTAATTTGTTTGATAATAAGTTGATTATGAGCGTGTTTCGTTACGCGTGGCAAAGGACACACAATTATTCGGAACACGCAAGTTTTTTGGCATAATTAGTTGATCGTCAGTTTACTATTTTTGACCACCGTGAGCGTGATGCATTGCCCATTGGTCGGCAGTAGGTTGGTTACCGATTCGGCATTGTCCACGAATAGCGGCATACTAACTTGGTACACTTTGGCAAAGGCATTGACGATGTCTATCCCTGCATTGACCTGCGTGGCGCGGTTTTGTTGCTCGTATGGCACGCCGTCGATAAGGGCGGTGCAGACCTCGCGTTCGCCATCGTTGGTCAGATTCGGCTCGTACATTTTCCAGCGCACGAGTGTGAAGAGGCTCGACACGCCATTCTCTACTGCCATTATCTTGGCTTTTCTATAGCTTTGCATTTGCTGTTCTGCGCCCTCGTTTTCTGCCATAGCGTCGGCGAGCAAGCGTTGGCGTGCTTCGAGGCGTGCGCGCTCTTCAGCGATACGCTGGTTAGTGTCGCGTGCAGCCAGTCGGCGCAGCAGGCTCTCTTGTTGAGTGGTCAGTTCCGCAATGTAGGCTTTACACTTGGCAATGGCTTCGCTATTGTTTTCCGTTGCTGGCGCGGCTTCTGTTGTTTGTATTGCATTTAGTTGTTCGAGCATGGCTTGATAGTACTCATCTTCCGCCAGTATCGTATCGGGCAGTCGCAGTGCTGCGAGGTTTTCCTGCGCTTTCAGGTTACAGGCTTGCAGAGTTTCGAGGCGAGCCGTGTCGGCTGCATCTTGTTCCGCCGATTGGGCGTTGGCAGCAGCATATTGGTCGATACGCTGTTTGCACGCTTCTGCCTGTGCTTGGATAGCGTGTAGGCTTTCGGCTTTGGCAGTGTTCCACACTTGTAGGGCTTTTTCGCGTGCCGCCGCTATACGCTCTGTTGGCAGTGGCTGACCGCAGGTGGGGCAGTTTGTGTCGATGGTAGGCGTGTAGGTTTCTGCATTCTTGGCACTCCATTGGTCGCGCAGGGCGGCGATACGGCTTTTTTCGGCATTGATAAGGTCGAGGTAGCGTTGTGTGTTTTGACTACTGATTTCGAGGCGGCGTGCGATAGTGTCGGTTTCGGCGGCAATTGATTGTAGCCCTTGTTCTACCTCGCTGCGCCGTTTGTTGTAGGCGTTTTGTGCCGCTATTTGTCGCTCGCTTATTTGCTGCGATAGGCGTGCAATTTCTTGGCGTTTGTCGGCTGCTTGCTGCAGTGCTGCTTCATCGACCGTGGCAGATTGCAGTGCGTCTATTTCTTTTTGGGTTTTAGCAATAGACTCTTTGACCGCTTCGAGTTCCTTTTCGACCGCCTCAAAGTCATCTTCTACACGCAAGCGATCTTGTGCCTCGAGAGCGGCTGGCACGCCATCGAGTTCTTGCTTTACTATACTCTTTTGCCGCTTGACTATCGCTTGTAGTTCATCGATGGTTAGTCCCTGTTCGAGGGCTTTGAATACTGTTGGGAAAGGCTTTGCAAGCGTTCGCTCATCTATTGCAGGTGCTATCTGTTGCAGGGCGGCACGGCAGGTTTTCTGATCCATCGCAGGAATAATGCCGACCGCCGAGAGCAAGAACCAACGGTCGAGCGGTAGCACCTCTTCGAGTTTTGCGTTGTACTGGCTCTTCGAGAGTGGCACATCGTTGATGGCGTATTCGCTCTTTGTGCCTTTGCAGATAAGTTCAGCCGTGCCGCGCGGTTTCACCCATTCTTCTTTGAGTGTCCGCTCTACGATAATTGGATTCGTGTCGAGCGTGAGGTGTAGTCGCACGCTGGTAGTTAGTTTGTGCTGCACCTCGTTTTTCTCATCGAGCGGCTGCACTTTGGTGGCATTACCCTGTTGGTTTTTGTCGAACAGACACCACAGGTAGGCTTCGAAAATGGTCGATTTGCCAGTGGCATTGTCGCCAGTGATGTGGGTGTGGTCGACGTTGAATGTGTAGTCCGCCTCGACGACCCCTTTGAAATTCCGCAACTCCATGCGGTTGAGTGTGATTGTTTTCATTGTGTTGAATGTTTGATAGGTTTGTTACTTTACTTTCGTCTGTAGTCGAATGTTCGCTTGAAGAGGTTGGCGTGTGTCCGCTTGAAGCGTTCCACCTCGGCGCGTTCTATACGCACCTGTCCACCATACTCGTAACTTTCGAGTTCGCCACGGCGACGCATATTGTCAATCGTCCCCTCGCTGAATCCAAGAGCCTCGGCAGCCTCGCGTTTGGTGTAGGGACGCTCTGCACTGGCTTTGGCAGCGAGTTCGGCTTGACAGCGTCCGCTGCGAACACCCTCCATGAATGTTTCCTCGCGGTCGCGGTGCAGGTAGTCGAGTAGCGACTGGCTATCAACGAGCAGCATGGTGGTTTGCCCTGTTGGTAGATTGAGTGGGTTCATGGCTGTGTGAGTTTAGCGATTGTTTTCTCCATCGCCGATACGGCGATTTCGGTCTCCCTTTTCATTTTCCGAGTAAATTCGAGCCATTCTTGTACGACAGCAAATTCACCAATGGTCAGTTCACGGAGGTCGTTTTTCTTCAACGCCCGCCCGAGTAGGATACGCTTCGATGGGCAGCATTCGCCCCATGGGTCTTTTTTGCCTTTTGGCAGACTGGCGCGGAGTTCGCGCATTTGTTGAATTGTTTTCATCTTTTCTCCTTTATTTTTAATGTTTCTTGTTTTCTAAATAGTAGCCGTTCAGCGTGTGTCCGCAGGTTGCCACGCCGTAAGCGTCAATTCGCCCAAACTCGTACGCCACATCGAGCGTACTCTTGTGCAGGGTCTGCGCCACCTCTTCGGTCGTAGCGTGCAGCGGCAGTGTGCAGCAATTCTCTTTTTCTTTGATGATAGCCATCGCCGCATCATACACCTCACGCGTGGCTGTCTGCTTCGCGTCCGTTACTTTCTCGTTCATCTTGCAGCCCTCCCAAAGTTGCGTTCCGCTTCGTCGAAAAACGAGCGGCACATTGCCTCAAACTCTTTGGGCGAAAGGCTGTCGGCAGCCGAGCGCACGCACTTGCCGTTGTAGTGCAAGTAGATGCGGTTTGTGCCGTAGTCGATTACAATGCGACAGTGGTCTGCCACCGTGCTGGTGAGGTACGCCGTTCGGCGCGCCGTGTCGAATGTGGTCGTGTAGTTCATTTTTTTTATTATTTTTTGTTTGTTATTACTTTGTCTTTTGGTTATTTTATTGTACCTTTGTCGGAATTATACGCTGTTGGTTTTGTTCGCCTTTCGTTTGTATCTCGTTTGTGAGTGCAAAGACATATCATTTTTGATGAATTACCAAATTTTTTGGCGAAAAAATAAGTTAAAAATTGTTAATTTTTGGTTTTTCTCCAAAAATCCGCCTATTTTAGGGGCTTTGTTGAACTTCTAACACCTACGATTATGGGACAAAAAACAAGACTTGAGGAACTTTACGAGTTGGCGCGCCAGCACGACCTTGTGCATAGCAAGGGTGAATTTGCCACTTTAATCGGCATGGATGGTGCTTCTTTGTCGCACGCACTTAAGGACGATGGTAGAGTCAGCACCGCTAATGCCATTCTGCGTGCCGAACACGCTTTGATGCGCGCTGGAGTATCCTTGTTCGCCTCTGCCAATGGCGACGGCTCGATGCACAATATACACGGCAATCAGAATCAGAATGGCGTTTCGCAGCGAACCATTGATAGCCTTATTGCCGAGATGGCAGCGCAGCGCGAGGCGAATAGTCGCACCTTGGAGCAGAAGGACGCTACGATTGACCGTCTGCTTTCGATGCTCGAAAAACTGCAAAACAAATAGCGTATGGAAGCGAATAACGACTATGGGCTGATTTATGTGCTTACGAATGAGTGCATGCCCCACCTTATAAAAATCGGCAAGACCTCGCGGCACGACCTCAAGAAACGAATGACCGAACTTTACTCCACAGGCGTTCCTGCGCCGTTTGAGTGTGTGTTCGCCTACAAGGTAGAGCAAGATCGTTTGGCTGATGTTGAAGCAGGGTTGCATTCTCTGTTCGACGAATACCGTGTACCGTCGGGGCGTGAGTTTTTCTTTGTGAAACCGAATAAGGTCGAGGTCGCACTCCGAACGATTGGCAATTTTCAGCCCGCCGACGATGCCACGCAGGAAGTGCAACAGAAGATAGACGAGGTGGTGGCAGCCGATGAAAAACGGCGCAAAAATCCGAATATGGACTTTTTCGAGATGGGGCTGCGTGTGGGAGACACGCTGGTTTTCAAAAACGACCACGCCGTTACCTGCTCGGTGGCGACGAACAAACGAGTGTCGTACAACGACGAGGAGTACTCGCTTTCGGGGCTGACACACCAACTGCTTGGCACGAAATACGCCGTTCAGCCCTCCCCTTATTGGCTGACCGAAGATGGCACGCCGCTTTCTACCCTATATATAGCGTACACCAAGCGGCTTGCTGCTGCACAAACGGCGACCAATACCGCTGTGGCGAGTGCCGCCGCCTCTGTGTCAGCCGACCTTTCTCAATTTGTAAACTCTTAATTTTTCCAACTATGCGTAGCGAACAACGAGCCGAAATCGACCGCCGTTTCCTGAAAGCCTACCGTCTGCTCTACGCCGACGAGAAGGTGCAAACGAAACGAGAGTTTTGCGAAAAAGTGGGACTTATTCCGCAAAATTTCTCCATGCTTGAGCGTGGGGGGCTTTCTTCCACTGTGGACAATATCTATAACCTCGCCACTCGCTTTGGCGTGTCGCTGGAGTGGCTCTTTTTCGGTACAGGCAATTTTTATGCCAACCATTAAGTATAGAATATCGACACGCGTCCATGGTGGACAGGCAGAGGTACTCGCACGGTTCTACGATGGCGAGTTTTCGCAGCGCGCAAAGACACGACTATCCGTACCTGTCGCGGCTTGGAATGCAGCCTTGGGACAATTGGAGATACCCAAGCGCACAACGCCCGAATCTGTCGCACTACGAGAGCAACAACATCGCCTCGATGAATTGACCGACGCCGTCTATACCGCATGGTGGCGCGACCGCTTCGATGCACGCGATGGGTGGCTACAGCAGACTATCGACGACTTTTTTAGTATTCCACAAAAATCGGAGTCTGCCCCTATGCGCATTCGTATGCCCGACCTTATCTTGGAGTTCGCCCTTATCAAAGACATTTCCGAGCAAACTGCCAATCAATATCGCTGTTTAGCGGCGGCTCTTCAACGCTACGAATCTATTGCGCGTCCACTCTATGCGGATACTTTTTCTCAAAAAGATGTGGAGGGTTTTGTGCGGCTATTCTCGGAAGAGACGATTTCATTCAAAGGCAAGCCATCTACCGCTGTGCGCTCGCGAAACACGATATCTCGCACCCTCAAGCGATTATCTTCTGTGTGTAATTATGCCGTTGGCAAAGGTTATATGGCGGAGAGTCCTTTCGGCATTGGAAAATACAAAATACAGGGAGAGGTTTATGGTAATCCTGTCTTTTTGACCATCGCAGAGCGCAATCGTCTGTACGAGTTTCAGGGGTTACCTGCGCGCCTTGCCGTGCAGCGCGATATATTCATTTTTCAATGCCACATCGGTTGCCGTGTGAGCGACCTTATTGAATTGACGGAAAGCAATGTTACGGAGGACGGCTTTTTGCAGTACATACAGCATAAACTGCGCAGAAGCAAGCCTATGGTTGTTCGCATACCGCTTTCTGATACCGCACTGGAGATTATTGCGAAATACAAAGGCAAGTGCAGCGACAATCGCCTTTTGCCGTTTGCTCAAGCAACGACCTACAACCTCGCTATTCACGAAATTTTACGCCTTGCTGGTATCGATAGAGTGGTGTTGGTGCAAGATCCCAAAACATTGCAGACCGTTCCTCGTCAAATTTGGGAGGTGGCGAGTTCGCACCTCGCTCGGCGTACATTCATCGCCAATGTGTTTAAGGTTACAAAATCCGAGCGCATCACATCAGCGTTCACAGGTCATGCAAACGGCTCGCGTGCTTTTTGCCGTTACACCTCGGTCGATGATGATATAAAACTCGAGGTTTTACAAAATATGAACGAAATAAAATGACGGATTTTGACGGTTTTTCTTGTTAATTGTTGCGTTCCCTTGCGTTCCCCATTCGATCCACCATTCGGCACTTTTCAATCACAGAGCCATTCTCCTATCATCATTCCTCAAGCACTCGCAAGGTGCTGAATCATTGAATCATTGAGTTATTTTTCGAACCCTACCCTTGCCATTCGGCAGGTACTCCCCTTGAAAAGGGGAGAGGGCAGGACCAACTTGGGCGCAAGCCGAACCAATACCAGTGCGAACCTGTCCCCTTTGCAAGGGGACGAGCGCAGCGGAGGGGTTGGGGAACCAAATCCCACATAAAAAAGAACACCCTCGGTGCATCCCTACTTTTTACTTTCTGCAAAATCCTGAAATCCCTTTGCGCTGCTCGAAAAAAAAAGCCGCCCCATGGTTGGTGGAGCGGCTTGGATAGCGCTTGTTGGCAGAAAAAGGTGTGCTATTTTTTGATGAAGCGTTCGGTCGTGCGGCCGTTTTCGCTATCGAGTTGCAGCAGGTAAACGCCCTGTGGCAATGCCGAAACATCGATATGCGTGGTGCTGCCGTTGGCCGATTGCGTGAGCCAAATGCGCCCATCGATACCAAGAATGCTGATAGTGCCTTCGGCGGCAGTTACATTCAAGTAGTGCGTCGCTGGGTTTGGGTAGAGGCTTACGCTCGTTTCCAAATGGTGATTGTCGGTTGGGGTTTGGCTTACCCACTCGTAGGCTCCGATGGTAGGCACAGCCGCACGCGCACGCCCTGTGATGTCGGTGGTGATGAAATCCAACGCCTTGGCACTGACCAAGTTGCCCTTGT
>CAVKTI010000007.1:0-61916 GCA_963659365.1 Acutalibacteraceae bacterium
CTGCCGCGACTTTTCTTTGGTTCGTTTCTTTTGGTCGTCAAAAGAAATGAACGAAAAACAGACAGAACAAAACGGATTACAAATCCTTATAATACAGCGAGCGCGGGATTACAAATCCCGCACGACGAGCAGCCGAGAAAACAAAAAATAAGGCGAACCGCCTTTGTGCCGATTCGCCTTGTCGCGTGCGCGATTGTACTTGGTTTTGTCCGCAAAAACTTTCCGATAATTTATCGGATGCCCGAAGAGCGCAATCTCCTCTTCCCTACTCTTTCGGCGCGCCAACTTCAACGCCAGCAACGCCTCGTTTTTCGCTGTTTTCATCGCTGTTTTTCTCCATTTTTTGTGTTCAATAATTTCCTTAAAAAGTCGCCCACCAACCACAACGGTCAGCAGGCGACATTGACTATTTTTCTCTCAACCTATTGGTCGCTTATTTCACAAGAGTCGTAAATTCGGCATCTTCGGCGTAAGCGATAAACTCAACATCGTGAGCGGCTTTTACTTTCCAGTCGGCGTCAGCGTCGATGGCTTTTTTCAGATTATCGAGCACAGCGGCACGGTCGTTTTGGCGTGCACCCACAATAGCCAACAGGTAGTTGGTGCGGGCGTTCGGTTTTTCGATGCTTTCGAGTACCGAGCGTGCGCCAGCGTAATCTTTCGTCAATATCTTGGCAAGTGCTGCGTTGTTCAGTTTGGCTGCACCAAAGAGTTCTACGGCTTTGGCATAGTCGGCACGGCGAATAGCAATCACACCATTTACATAGTTCAGTTCGTCGCCCACGCCGCCAGCGTTACCAAAATACTCTTCGGCTTTAGCGTCGTCGCCTTTTACCAGCGCAACGATACCGCAGTTGAGATTTACGGCAGCGTTTTTAGGCTCCATTTCGCGAGCCTTTTCAAAGGCGCGTCCAGCAGCGTCGATGTCGCCTTGGTTGTAGCGCACTACGCCAAGGTTGTTGAAACCGCGATAGTCTTCGGCGTGCAGTTCGGTCGCTTTGGTGTAGATTTCGGCTTTGCGGTCGAGGTCTTCGGTGAGCGTGGCTGCATAGAGCAACTCTTCGAGCGACAGTGTGTCGGGATTGGCTTTGGCTACCGAGTCAATCTCTTCGTCGGAACGGCCGATTACATCGACAGAAAGCACCATTTTCGAGCGGCGCAGTTGCGGCAAAATCTCTTCGGCAATGGCTTTATAGGCAGCCGACAGATTTTTGATTTCGGCTTCGCGCTGTTCGGGGTCGCTATACATCGAAAGCACGCGGAGAATCACCTCTTTGTCTTGAATGTTCGACGCTTCCATCAGTTTTTGGAAACCTTCCCAGTCTTGTGCCGTAAATTTGCTATCGATAGTAACGGTGGCTTTCAGTTTTTTCAACTCTTTGTTGATAAATTTCTGCGATGCTTGGTCGCGTTTGCCAGCCAATTTTTCGTTCAGTTCTACACCACCATCGGGCGAAGCATACGATGCAATTTCCAACTCTTTCATTTCGAGGTTGGCGGCTTTGTTGGCTTCGTCGATGCGCTTGGTGAGGGCAACTACAGCATCGCTCTTGATTTCGGAGTTGCGAATTTCCGACTGTTGAATCAAGAATTTGATTTCGGCTTCCTGCTTCTCTTCGATAATGCGTTGGAAGTTGTCTTTTTCGATTTTGGCGTTGATTTCGCCCGGTTCAACGGCTACCAACAGCGGCGTGATGTTCACACCATCGGCCACTTTGATTGGATCGAGCGTGAAATCTTTTTTGCCCAGTTTACCAGTTACTTCGAGCCAAAGTTCGGCGCTCTCCATCGCTGGGTCGTAGTCAAATTTGGCCACTTGCGTGTATTTGCCGCCCACTTTGTACTTGATAACTTGGTTGTTGTCTTTGATTTTTTCGCCTTGATAGGTTACAGGATCGGCTTTGAAAGTAGCGTCCGAAAGTTTCGATTTCAGAACAGGCGTTACAGTCATCACCATCTTTTTTTGGAAATACTTCACGGGGAAAGTACCGTCGATGGTAACTTCTATCTTACCAGCGTGCGATTCCAATGGGTTCACAGACACCTTCAGGTTGTCGACAAATTGTTGAGGCGGTTTGCAGGCAAACAGCACCAATACAGCCACCGCCAGTGTCAAAAAAATTGATTTTTTGTTCATAATGAAAAATTTAGTGGTTAGTTATAATCAGTCCATTTTACAAAAGGCAAAGTTACGAAATCTTTATTTTATAGTGTGCTGTTTTGTAAAAAAATTGTGCCAAAATTTTTTAATGATAGGTAATTATTTGATAATCAGTAATTTATAATAATCGTATTGAATCAAAAAAAGGTGTATTTTTGCATTCTGATTGCAGAATTTTGTGCAGATGAACCAATTTTTAGCCACATTGAGTGTAAAAAAAGTGCGCAACTTGCTGAAAAATAGGGCAAGTTTCGTCTGGGCGCTAGTCAGTCGGTCGGGGCGAGTGGCGGGCGCGCCTGTGTCGCTGTCGGTGGAGCCGGGCGCGGTGTGCCAACTGCATTGCCCCGAGTGTGTGCTGGGCGCGGGGCAACTTCGCCGCACGCAACGGTTCATCGATTTCGACCTCTACCGAACGATTATCGACCAAAACTGCGCCACGCTCTGCTATTTGATGCTCTATTTTCAGGGTGAACCGTTTTTGTCGCCGCACATTTTCGATATGATTCGTTACGCCAACCAGCGCGGAATTTTCACCGCTACTTCGACCAACGCACAAAATATAGACGCTGCGATGGCCGAAAAAATTGTGGCATCGGGGCTGAAAAAACTGATTATTTCGCTCGATGGCATCACGCAGCAGTCGTACGAACGCTATCGCCACGGCGGAAAAATAGAAAATGTGCTGGCTGCTATCGAAAAAATTAACGCTGAAAAGGCTAAAAAGTCAGTTTCCACGCCCGCTATCGAACTGCAATTTATCGTGTTTCGGCACAACGAAAACGAAATCGACGACTTCAAGCAGTTGGCGAAGCGGCTGAAAGTGCAAAAAGCGACGATTAAATCGGCACAAATTTACAATTTTCAGCAGAAAGAGACGCTGATTCCGACTAAAAAACGGTTTAGCCGCTACATCAAAAAGGGCGGAATTTGGCGATTGAAACGGACAAAACACAATTTTTGTTTGCGCCAGTGGCAGGGCGCAGTGGTCACCACCGACGGTCTGTTGGTGCCCTGTTGTTTCGATAAAAACGCCGATTTTTCATTCGGGCAAATCACAAATTCCAACTTTATGCAGATTTGGCACGGTGTGCGCGCTACACAGTTTCGCCGCCAAATTTTGCGCAATTGCAGCAAGTTCGAAATGTGCCGCAACTGTTCGGAGTAGAAAAGTAGGTTTTGGGCGTTTTTACCGCAATTTTTCAAACAAACTATTAGATTTATATTTTTTATTTTCAAAAATAATTTATGATGATAATTATAGGCTGTTGAAATTGCGTATAACATCGCTAAAAAGTTGATTTTAAGCCTTTTCATCGCTATTTTTTGCGTTAATAATTTTGTTTATAAGTTTCGAGATTTTTATCGGGTTTGTTCATTGTGCTTTCAAAAATTGGTATATACAACTCGAAAGTTGAAATTTGCAAGCATAAGTTTTTAATTTTTATCAAAAACAATTGACAACTTTTCAACACCTTTTTCAAACCATTTTTTACTTTCCACTTATTTTTGTAACTTTGCCCTTTCTTTTTTCAGAAAGCAAACATGGAATTCATCTACGATGTCATTGTGATTGGGGCTGGCCACGCTGGTTGCGAGGCGGCTTGCGCTGCGGCTAATATGGGTTCGCGCACGCTGCTCATCACTATGGATATGAACAAAATTGCGCAGATGAGTTGCAATCCTGCAGTGGGCGGAATTGCTAAAGGTCAGATAGTCAGAGAGATAGACGCACTTGGCGGTCAAATGGGACTGGTTACCGACGCCACCGCCATACAGTTTCGTATGCTGAACCGCTCGAAAGGACCAGCCATGTGGAGTCCGCGTTCGCAGAGCGACCGTATGAAATTTATCGAGCAGTGGCGCGCAGTACTCGATGCCACACCAAACCTGCATATCTGGCAAGACACGGTTACGCAACTACACATTTCCGACGGTGTAGTGAGCGGTTGCCGCACGCAGATGAATGTCGATTTTTACGCCAAAAGTGTTGTGCTGACCAACGGCACTTTTCTGAACGGTTTGATGCACATCGGCCGGACGCAGATAAAAGGCGGACGCATTTCGGAGCAGGCATCTTATGGTTTGACCGAGCAACTGAAAACTATCGGTTTCGCCACCGACCGCATGAAAACTGGCACGCCTGTGCGCTTGAATGGAAATACCATCGATTTTTCGAAAATGGCGGAGCAGGTTGGCGATGACGATTTTCACCGCTTTTCGTTTCTGCCAACATCGCAGCGCAAACTGAAGCAGCGCAGTTGTTGGATTACCTACACCAACCCCGAAACGCACGCCATTCTTCGCAGCGGTCTGAAAGATTCACCTTTATATAATGGTCAAATTCGCAGCATTGGGCCGCGCTACTGTCCGAGTATCGAAACCAAAATCGTTACTTTTGCCGACAAAGAGCAGCACCAACTTTTTCTTGAACCCGAAGGCGAAACTACGCAAGAGTACTATTTGAACGGTTTTTCGTCGTCGCTGCCGATCGAGGTGCAGTTTGCTGCGTTTAAAACTATTCCGGGTTTGGAACATGCGCAGGCTTACCGTCCAGGTTATGCCATCGAATACGACTTTTTCGACCCAACGCAACTGACGCACACGCTCGAAACAAAGTTGGTGAAAAATCTCTTTTTTGCTGGCCAAATCAACGGCACCACAGGTTACGAAGAGGCGGCTGGGCAAGGGTTGATTGCTGGTATCAATGCACACCTGAAGGCGCATGGCGACGGCGAATTTACGCTGAATCGCGACGAGGCTTACATCGGCGTTTTAATTGACGATTTAGTAACGAAAGGCGTGGACGAACCTTATCGTATGTTCACTTCGCGCGCCGAATACCGAATTTTGTTGCGCCAAGACGATGCTGACCGCCGTTTGACCGAAAAATCGTACAGCCTTGGGTTAGCCACCAAAGCGCGTTTCGACCTGATGCAATCGAAATACGCCGCCATCGACAGTCTGATTGAATTTACAAAAAATCACCTCGTCAAGATGGGCGACCTTAACCTTTATTTAGAGCAGAACGGTTTGACACTGTTGAAACAGTCGGCGAAACTTTATGATCTGCTGCTTCGTCCGCAGTTGAATATCGCACTTTTAGAAAAACTGATTCCCGAATTTTCCGCAGTCATTTCTAAAATCGAAACCGCTCGTCGCGACGAAATTTTAGAGGCCGCCGAAATTCAAATCAAGTATTCGGGCTACATTGAGCGCGAAAAACAGATTGCCGACAAACTGAATCGGCTCGAAGATATTAAAATCGAAAATCGGTTTAACTATTCCGAAATTCATTCACTCTCGACCGAAGCACGCCAAAAACTCGAAAAAATTAATCCCAAAACAATCGGGCAAGCGAGCCGCATTCCGGGCGTTTCACCAAACGATATAAATGTGCTACTAATTTTATTAGGACGGTAAAAATGTTCCATGTGGAACAATAAAATTTTTAGAATTAAAAAATGTTCCATGTGGAACATTAAAAAAAGGTGATAAAATACTAATCGAAAAAAATATGACAATAGAAGAGGTAAAAAAGCAAATTCGCGATGTGCAGGATTTTCCTATCAAGGGTATTGTGTTCAAGGATTTGACCACTGCGTTCAAAAATCCCGATTGTATGCGATTTTTTGAAAATGCGATGTACGACCTTTATAAAGATAAGGGTATCACAAAGGTAATCGGCATTGAGTCGCGCGGGTTCATTATGGCACCTGTGCTTGGTAATAGGTTGGGTGTGGGTTTTGTGCCGATACGCAAAAAAGGCAAACTGCCCGCCGAAACCATCGAAATCAGTTACGCTAAAGAGTACGGCGTGGATATCATTCAACTACACAAAGACGCGCTCACGCCCGATGATGTGGTGCTTATCCACGACGACCTGCTGGCGACGGGTGGCACCATGCGCGCCGCTTGCGAACTGGTGCGTAAGTTTGGTGTGAAAAAGATTTTTGTCAATTTTTTGGTCGAACTCGATTTTCTGAAAGGTCGCGAAAAATTCGACGAAAACATCGTGGTCGATTCGCTCATTCACTATTGAGCGGCACTCAATTTTTATCGATGAAAGCGCAGAATTTTTAGTTTTGCGCTTTTCTTTTTTTATTCCAACTAAAAAAGTTGTATTTTTGCATAAGCAATGAACGAACAACTAAAAAATAAAATTGCAGCGCTGCCACACTGCCCGGGCGTGTACCAATACTTCAACGCCGAAGGCACGATAATTTATGTGGGCAAAGCCGTCGATCTGAAACGGCGCGTGTCGTCGTATTTCAACAAAGAACACGATTCGCTCAAGACAAACATTCTGGTGCGCCACATTGCCGACCTCAAATATATTGTGGTAAATTCGGAAAACGAGGCACTGCTGCTCGAAAATAATTTGATAAAAAAATACCAGCCGCGCTACAATATTTTACTCAAAGACGGCAAAACCTATCCGTGGCTCTGCATCACGCGCGAGGAGTTTCCGCGTGTGTTCAAAACGCGCCAAGTGATGCGTGGTGCCGACTACTACGGGCCATACAGTTCGGTGTGGACACTCGACACACTTTTGGAACTTATTCGCGAACTTTATCCTGTGCGCACTTGCCGCCTTCCACTCACAAAAACCGCCATTTCATCGGAAAAATTTAAGGTTTGCCTGCAATATCATATCAAAAATTGTATGGCACCGTGCATCGGGCTGCAATCGGCCGAAGAGTACCGAAAAATGATCGATGAAATCGTGCAGATTGTCAAAGGAAATAGCCACGCCATCACCTCGTTTTTGCTCGATGAAATGGCGCATTTAAGCAAAGAGATGCGTTTCGAAGAGGCGCAACGACTAAAAGAGAAGTACGACGCCATTGTAAAATACCAATCGAAAACGGTTATCACTACCACGCACGACGACAATATCGATGTTTTTGGCTACGACTCCGACGAAAATTCTGCCTATGTTACCATTCTGCGAATAGCAAAAGGCTCTATCGTTCAGGGACTTACGATTGAATATCAGAAAAAAATGGACGAACCAGACGCCGAAATTCTCGCCCTTGGCATTTTGGAATTGCGGCAGCGGTTGCGCAGCGAATCAAACACGCTCGTTTTGCCATTTTTTCCCGATTTAATCGACGAAAAATTGACATTCATCGTGCCACAACGCGGCGACAAAAAGAAGTTGCTCGACTTGGCGCAACAAAATGTGCGGCAATACCGCGTGGATAAGTACAAACAGGCCGAAAAACTGAACCCCGACCAGCGCATGACGCGCCTGCTGGGCGGTTTGCAAAAATTGCTGCAACTGCCCGCCATGCCGCTACACATCGAGTGTTTCGACAATTCGAACATCAGCGGCAGCGATGCTGTGGCGGCGTGCGTGGTCTTCCGCAAAGCCAAACCGAGCAAAAAAGAGTACCGCACATTTACCATAAAAACGGTGGTTGGTCCCGACGACTACGCCTCGATGCGCGAGGTGGTGCGGCGGCGCTACACACGCATGGTGGCCGAGGGGCAGCCCCTGCCGCAACTGGTCATTGCCGATGGCGGCGTGGGGCAGATGGAGGCCACCAGGCAGGTGGTGGAGGACGAACTCGGGCTGCAAATTCCCATCGCGGGGCTCGCCAAAAACGACCGCCACCGCACCGCCGAACTGCTCTACGGATTTCCGCCGAAAGAGATTGGACTCTCGCCCACCGACCCGCTGTTCAAATTTCTCACGCAAATTCAGGACGAGGTGCACCGTTTTGCCATCGCTTTTCACCGCAACAAACGGAGCAAACGCCAAACCGCCTCGGAACTCGACGCTGTGAAAGGTATCGGCGAAAAGAGCAAAACCGACCTTTTGCGCCACTTCAAAAGTGTGAAACGCCTCGCACTCGCCCCCATCGACGAAATCACCAAAATCGTCGGAAAGTCCAGAGCATCAATTATTTACGAGCATTTTCACGAAGAAAGTAGCAAGAAAAGTGAGGAGTTAGGAATTAGGAGTGAGGAGTGATGCGACAAAGCCGCAATTTCAGAATTTCATTTGATTTTTGCTCCGCTCGGCATTGCTCAAACGAGTTTGGCACTGCACTCGCTTATCGCAAAAATTCAGAATTTCAAATTGTAGGGACGCACCGAGTGCGTCCTTTTTTTTGTTTGATTTGGTTATTTGAAATTATTATTCATTTTTCATTGTTAATTATTCATTTTCTTGACCATAGCCCCCTTTCCCATTTCCCCCGAAGGGGGAAAAGCCTTGCAACCAACGCCAGCCGCCAATTCTTAATTCTACATTGGCATTAACCCCTCCGAAAAACTGCCGTTTTTCTCGTCCCCTTGCAAAGGGGACAGGTTCGCACCTAACTTGGTTTAGCCCTCTCCCCTTTTCAAGGGGAGTACCGACGAAAGTCGGGGTAGGGTTCGAAAAACAATAAAAAATGAAAAATAAATAATGAATAATTATCTGATTTTCAATTATTTAATTAAATTTTGGGCGACCATTTTGTGTGCGAAAATTCAAAATTCTTAATTGGTATTTAACCCCCTCCGTCGCTGTCGCTCCTCGTCCCCCTATCTTTGCGCTTCGCTCCAAGCAGGGGGACAGAATCGCGTTGAGGTTGGTTTGGTGCGTTTTTTGCTGGCTTTCTGTCGTCCGATTCTCTCCCCCTGCTGCGTAGCAGATAGGGGGAGTACCCACGCCAGTGGGGGTAGGGGTTGAAAAAAATAACTCAATAACTCAATAATTCAATAATTGACAATGTAGGGACGCACCGAGTGCGTCCGAGAAAAATTAACAATAAAAAATAAACAATGAATAATACTCGCAGCCTTTCGGCTACCGACAATTCTTAAATTCTGAAACTCTGAAATAACAAAGACGCATGGCTTTTCCCTTTTTGGGAGAAACGGGAAAAGAGGCCACTGCCACCAAAAAAGTGTAGCAATTAAACCAACGATTAATTGCTACACTTTCTGAACATTTCGCAAGCAAAAGTAAAAATTTGCACTTTTTAACGCAAAAAATTCATTTTCTGTGCAAAAAAAAGTTTGGTGGTTCGAATTTATTCCGTATTTTTGCGATATGTTTCGATACAAAAAAGTGTAGCGAAAAAACCTTGGTTTATTTACGACAGCCAAGCCGCACGCTTTTGCGATGAATAAAGGAAAAAACAGCATTTAATAACTCAACTTTTGTAAGTGATTTTTTTCGAATTTACAGGCGTTTTTGATTCCGACTCGGCATTGGGCGGCGAGTGTCAAAAATCAGGTTTTGTGTTTCGAAAAAGCGGAATTACTGTTTGAGCGAAAGCGAGTTTAATTCCGCCGAAACCAAAACCGCCAATTTTTGGCAACGCTCGCGCCCCTGCCGCGACTTTTCTTTAATTCTTGATTTTGCTCACGCTCGGCATTGCTCAAACAAGTTTGGCACTGCTCTCGCTTAATCGCAAAATTGGTTCGTTTCTTTTGGTCGTCAAAAGAAATGAACGAAAAAAGACAAAAAAACGGATTACAAATCCTTATAATACAGCGAGCGCGGGATTATAAATCCCGCACGACGACACACTAATTAACTCAATTCATAACCACCTAAAAACCAAACAATTATGAAAAAACTTACATCTTTCTTGGTGGCACTCTTCCTCGCCACCACCGCCCTTTGGGCTGCATTCATCCCCGCTGCCTTTACAGTATCCGAAGGCAAGCAAGTAGCCTTCTCGCAAGGCAATCTGCAGTACACGCAATCGACCTCGACTTGGTCTTTTGCCGAAAACCAATACGATATGCTCGGTGCTGACAATGTCAGCGGTTCTGCCCTCGCCGACAAGATTGACCTCTTCGGTTGGAGTGCAAACAATGAAACTGCCAAGTGGGGTATCAGTCTCTCTACTACCACCTCCGATTACTCGGGCGACTTCGTGGATTGGGGTACAAACACCATCGGTACTGCGGCTCCAAACGCCTACCGTACACTGACAAAAGACGAGTGGTATTATCTCCTTAACACCCGCACCGATGCTGATAGCAAGAAAGGTGTCGCTCGTATCAAATTAAATGATGACGGCACGCAATACGCTAATGGTCTTATCTTGTTGCCCGACAGTTGGGCTGACCTTACAGATGTAACCTTCAAGAGCGGCTTTGCCAATAGTAATAGTGAAGATTACTATGCTACCTACCAAACTTTCACCCTCGACCAGTGGCAAAAACTCGAAGCCGCAGGCGCAGTCTTCTTGCCTGCTTCTGGGTCTCGCTATGGGTCGAGTATGAACTATGTGCAGTCACGCGGCCGCTATTGGTCTGCTACGGCGGACGGCTCGTACTACGCGTACAGTCTGAACTTCAGTTCGGCTGGAGCGTACGCGGACTACCGCTACGATCGCAACTATGGGCATGCAGTCCGTCTCGTGTGCGAGGCTGGTTCTTTACCAACCGCTCTACAAAATGCCGAAATGGTAGAAATCTACGCTGCCGCTGGCCGCATTTATGGTGCTGATGGTATGCAGATTTTCACACTCACAGGTCAGAATGTTACCGAAATGAACGGCTCGCTGAATGGCGTTTATATTGTGAAAGTGGGCGATAAGGCGCAGAAAGTGGTAGTTAGTAGCAAGTAGCAAGAAGCAAGTAGCAAGAAAAATGAGGAGTTAGGAATTAGGAGTGAGGAGTGATGCGGCAAAGCCGCAATTTCAAAATTTCATTTGATTTTTGCTCCGCTCGGCATAGTTCAAACGAGTTTGACTCTGCGCTCGCTTGTCGCAAAAATTCAGAATTTCAAATTGTAGGGACGCACCGAGTGCGTCCTTTTTTGTTGAAGCGTTGATGCAAATAAATTTGTCAATCAGTCAATTTGTAAATTTGTAAATGGTCTTGGTCCTCGCCCCCCTTTCCCGTTTTCCCCGAAGGGGAAACGCCACGCGCCCAACAATGCCGCCTAATTCATAATTCAAAATTCTTAATTCTACATTGGCATTAACCCCTCCGAAAAACTGCCGTTTTTCTCGTCCCCTTGCAAAGGGGACAGGTTCGCGCCCAACTTGGTTCAGTCCTCTCCCCTTTTCAAGGGGAGTACCTGCGGAGCAGGGGAGGGGTTCGAAAATGATTCAATAACTCAATGATTTTTTATAAAAAATCTGCCTTTGAAAAACTTTTTTGCAAAAAAGTTTGTGAGTTTCAAAAAGTTGTTGTAATTTTGCAGCGGAATAAGTTGCGTGAGAGGGGACTTGACAAAGTCCCCTTCGTCGTTACAAAAACGCGCGTAAGATGATAGACAGAGAGTTGATAGCACAAACAGTGCGCGAACAGTTGGCCAATACCGACTGCTTTTTGGTGAGTGTGTCGGTGTCGCCAGCCAACGAAATTGTGGTCGAAATCGACAGCGAAACAGGCATCGATGTGGATTTTTGCGCCGCACTGAGCCGCCATATCGAGGCACGCCTCGACCGCGATGCCGACGATTTTTCGCTCGAAGTGGGCTCGTCAGGGCTTACAGCACCGTTCAAAGTGCAGGCGCAATACGCCAAAAACTTGGGCAACGAGGTGGAACTGCTTACCAAAGACGGTCGCAAACTGTCGGGCATTTTGAGCCGCGTGGACGACGCTGGATTTGCCATTGAGATTACCAAAATGGTGAAGCCCGAAGGCGCAAAACGCAAAGTGCCACAGACCGAAACGCTCGACTTTGGCTACGACGATACCAAATATGTGCGCGCCGTGCTAAACTTCTGATAATCAGGAAATAAATTACAAAAACAAATAATCAAAAAAATTGTTATGGCAAGAAAAGAAAATGTCAATCTGATTGACACATTCGCGGAGTTCAAAGAGTTGAAAAACATCGACCGTTCGACGATGATTTCCATTTTGGAGGAGTCGTTTCGCAATGTGATAGCCAAGATGTTTGGTTCCGACCAAAACTACGATGTTATCATCAATCCCGACAAGGGCGACTGCGAGATTTTCCGCAACCGCGTGGTGGTCGAAGATGGCGAGGTGAAGAACCCCAACACAGAGATTTCGCTCTCGGAGGCGAAGCAAATCGAAGAGGACTACGAAGTGGGCGAGGAGGTTACCGACCAAGTCGATTTTATGCAGTTCGGCCGCCGCGTGGTGCTGAACTTGCGCCAGATTTTGGCTTCGAAAATTCTTGATATTCAGAAAGATGCGCTCTATACGCAATACAGCGAACTGGTGGGACAAATCGTAACTGGCGAAGTCTATCAGGTGTGGAAAAAAGAGGCGCTGTTGCTCGACGACGCTGGCAACGAAATGTTGCTCGAAAAAGACGACCAGATTCCGACCGACTTTTTCCGCAAAGGCGAGGTGGTTCGCGCCATTGTCGATCGTGTGGACAACACCAACAACAACCCGAAAATCTACCTGTCGCGTACATCGCCCGAATTTTTGGAACGCCTGTTCGAAATGGAGGTGCCCGAAGTACACGACGGCCTGATAACCATCAAACGCATTGCGCGCATTCCGGGCGAGCGTGCCAAAGTGGCGGTAGAATCGTACGACGAACGCATCGACCCCGTAGGCGCTTGCGTAGGCGTGAAAGGGGCGCGCATTCACGGCATTGTGCGTGAGTTGCGCAACGAAAATATCGATGTCATCAACTACACAAGCAACATCGGACTGTTCATCTCGCGTGCGTTGTCGCCCGCCAAAATCACCACCATCGAGTTCGACCACGAAGCCAAACGCGCAAGCGTGTATCTGAAACCCGAAGAGGTGTCGCTGGCCATCGGCAAAGGCGGCTCGAACATCCGGTTGGCGACGATGTTGAGCGGCTACACCATCGATGTTTACCGCGACGATGCCACCATCGACAGCGACGACATCTATTTGGAAGAGTTCAACGACGAAATCGATCAGTGGGTTATCGATGCACTGAAAACCATTGGTTGCGACACCGCCAAATCGGTACTCGCCATTCCGCGCGAAGAACTGATAACGCGCACCGACCTCGAAGAGGAGACCATCGACGATGTGCTGCGTATTCTGAAATCGGAATTTGAAGAGGAGAACGCCGCCGAAGCACCAGCCGCCGAAGCCGAGCAGCCCGCAGCAGCCGAACCAGCGGACGAAGCCGCTGAGCCAACAGAGGCTGAATAAGTTGCCGCACGGCAAACACGAGCGCGCAAAGAGCCTCGTTTTTTAGAAAAATAGAGAGTAAACAAGAGTAAAAAAGGATTTATAAAATTTTGGTATGGCACGATTAGCACAGGTGATAAAGAAACTCAACATTGGTGTGGCCACAGCCGTGGAGTTCCTCAACAAAAAAGGGAGCAAAATGGAAGAGGGCAACCCGAATGCGAAACTGACCGAAGAGCAGGAACAACTGCTGATGAAGGAGTTTGGCACAGACGAAATGATAAAGCAAGAGTCGGATCGTTTGATTCAGCAACGCCTCGAAAAGGAGCGCGAAAAAGAGCGACGCGAACAGGAAAAAGCCGCCCAACAGCAGCAGGTCGAGGAGGTTGTGATTGAGGTAGAACGCCCGCAATTCAAGCCCATTGCCAAAATCGATTTGGACGCCATAGGCAAGCCCGCTCCGCAAAAAGAGGAGCCGCAAACCGTCGAGCCAGAACCAGTGGCGCCCGAAAAAGTGGAAGTGCCCGAACAACCAGTCGAAGAACCAAAAACTTCCGAAAAAATCGAGGAAAATGCGCCCAAAACACCTGCCGAAGAGGAGGTTTTCACCTACCGCAAAGTGGAAGTGGGCGGCAATCTGAAAATGGTCGGTAAAATCGACTTGAATGCCATAAACGATTCGACGCGCCCAGCCAAAAAACCGAAAGAGGAAAAACGCCGCACCGTGGCCGAAACAAAATCGGAAAAAACTGCCAAATCAGCCGACAAACAGCAAGGCGAAGCCGAAGTGTTCCGCACCGCCATACCGCAACTCAACGGCCCGCACACTGTGGGCAAAATCGAACTGAACGACAGCAACTCGGGCAACCGCAAAAAACGCAAACGCATCGGCAAAAACGAGCGCGTCGATATCAGCAAAGAGTACCACGGCGGCAACGGCGGCAAGCGTGGCGGCAAACGCTCGATTCATGTGGCCAATGTGAGCGAAGAAGATGTGGCACAGCAGATTAAGGAGACGCTGGCACGCCTGACCGAAAACAAACGCACTAACCGCAAATCGGCCGACTACCGCAAAAACAAACGCGAAGCCGTGGCACAACGCCAGCAAGAGCAGGTCGAAGCCGAACAGCGCGAAGCGGGCGTATTGAAACTGACCGAATTCGTTACCGCCAACGACTTGGCCACGATGATGAATGTGCCAGTTACGAAGGTAATTCAAACCTGCTTCAATCTCGGTCTGTTTGTGTCGATCAACCAGCGGCTCGATGCTGAAACTATCAACATTGTGGCCGAAGAGTTTGGCTTTACCACCGAATTTGTGAGTGCCGATGTGGCGCACGCCATCGAAGAGGAGGCCGACAAACCCGAAGACCTTGTGCCGCGTCCACCGATTGTAACCGTTATGGGTCATGTCGATCACGGTAAAACATCGTTGCTCGACTATATCCGCAAATCGAATGTGATTGCGGGCGAAGCGGGCGGAATCACGCAGCACATCGGTGCCTACAATGTAACGCTCGACGATGGGCGGCACATTACTTTCCTCGATACGCCAGGACACGAAGCCTTTACGGCCATGCGTGCTCGCGGTGCAAAAGTTACCGATATTGCCATCATCATTGTGGCGGCCGACGACGGCGTGATGCCGCAAACGGTCGAAGCCATCAACCATGCGTCGGTGGCGGGCGTGCCGATAGTGTTTGCTATCAACAAAGTGGACAAACCGAACGCCAATCCCGACAAGATAAAAGAGGAACTGGCTGGTATGAACTACCTCGTGGAAGAGTGGGGCGGCAAATACCAATCGCAAGATATTTCGGCCAAACAGGGCATCGGCGTGAAAGAGTTGCTCGACAAAGTGCTGCTCGAAGCCGAAATGCTCGATCTGAAAGCCAATCCGCACCGCAAAGCCACTGGCTCGGTCATCGAATCGACTTTGGACAAAGGGCGCGGCTATGTGGCGACTGTTTTGGTAAACAACGGCACACTGCGTGTGGGCGATATTGTGCTGGCTGGCACATCGTATGGCCGCATCAAGGCGATGTTCAACGAGCGCAACCAGCGCATCAAAGAGGCAGGGCCAGCGGAACCAGTCATCATTCTCGGTCTGAACGGTGCGCCGCAGGCTGGCGACAATTTCAATGTGTTCGACGAAGAGCACGAGGCACGCGACATTGCCGCTCGCCGCGAACAGTTGGCGCGCGAACAGAGTCTGCGCACATCGAAGCACCTCACGCTCGAGGAACTTGGCCGCCGCCGCGCTTTGGGCGATTTCCACGAACTGAATGTGATTGTGAAAGGCGATGTGGACGGCTCTATCGAGGCGTTGAGCGACTCGCTGATAAAACTTTCGACCCCCGAAGTGCAGGTCAATGTCATTCACAAGGCGGTGGGTCAGATTTCGGAGTCAGATGTGATGTTGGCCGCTGCTTCGAACGCCATCATCATCGGTTTCCAAGTGCGCCCCTCGGCCGATGCACGCAAGGTGGCAGAGCGCGAAGAGGTCGATATTCGCCTCTATTCCATCATCTACGACGCTATCGAAGAGTTGAAAGCGGCGATGGAAGGTCTGCTTTCGCCCGAAATCAAGGAGGAGATTACTGCTACGCTCGAAATTCGCGAAACATTCAAAATCAGCAAGGTCGGCACTATCGCTGGCTGTATGGTGAAAGAGGGCAAAATCAACCGCTCGAACAAGGTGCGCCTCATTCGCGACGGCATTGTGATTTACACAGGCGATTTGGCGTCGCTCAAGCGCATGAAAGACGATGTGAAGGAGGTTTCGAGCGGCTTCGAGTGCGGTTTGAACATTGCCAACTACAACGACATCAAAGTGGGCGATATTGTGGAAGGATTCGAGCAGATAGAGGTGAAAAAGAGCCTTTGACGCTGTCACAATCGAACAATAAAAATCCGCCGTTCCAATCTCTGGGGCGGCGGATTCGCTTTGGGTTGAGTGGCTTACTCTTTCACTCTGAAATTTTTGAGCGTGTAGAGGGCGGGCAGTGCGCGTCCGTTGCTGTTGCTGAACAGACCGCGGTTGGTCCAGCCATCGATTATGCCCGTCCATTTGGCTTCGTTCTCTTCGGGAAACCAGTAGAAAAGTCCATTCACCTGCTTGAATTGGCGCAGAGTGGCTACCAACTCTTGTGTCATTTTGGCCTGACCAGCGGGCGTGGCAGGGTAGGTGGCGGTGTAGTTATAGGTGGCATCGCTCGGATACCAGTTGTTGTAGTAGCCGTACTCCACAATCATCACGCTTTTGTCGGTGAATGTTGTTTCCAACTTTTTCAGTGTGGTCGATAACATCGTCAAATTGCCGTGCCAATGTGGGTAGTAACTCAACCCGATGATGTCATACGCCACGCTGTTGTCGTTCATGCTTTGGTAGAACCAAACGACACGGTCGGTTTTTTGCGGCCGTTCGATGTGCAGCACTATTTTGGCTTCGGGGCAGCACTCGTTGCAGGCTTTTATGGCCGATTTCAGCAGTGTGCAGAAGTTGCTCATGTTGCCGATGCGTCCATCTTCCCACAGCATTCCGCCAGTGATTTCGTTGCCTGTTTGAATGTAGTCGGGTGTGCAGCCATCGGCGTTGAGCGTGGTCAAAACCTCTTTGGTGTAGTCGTAGATTTTTGTCGTCAATTCGTCGAAACTGAGGTCTTTCCATGCGGCTGGTTTGGTCTGTTTCAGCGGGTCGGCCCAGCCATCGGAGTAGTGAAAATCGAGCATAAATTTGAATCCAGCGGCCTTTATCTGTTGGGCAAAAGCGCGCACATAGGCCAAATCTTGGCACGAATCGCTCTTGGTGTCGGGATTGACAAACAGGCGCACCCGCACGCAGTTGAATTTTTGGTCGGCAAAGAGTGCCAGCGGTTCTACGGTTTTGCCCAGCGTGTCGCGATAGACGGCTTTGGCCTGTTCGTAGCGTGGCAGCAGCGACAGGTCGGCACCCAAAATGAGCGATTCGTCGTATTCGGGCAGTTGCGTTGTGTCCTGCTTTTCGGTGTCGTCTTGTGGGGTGGTCGGGTTGTTTTTCTCGCAAGCCACCAGTGCGGCGGCTATGCAGAGTGTCCAAATCAATTTTTTCATAATGGTCGTTATTTTTTAGTTGAACTCTATGCGTTTGATATCGATAGTGCCGTTTTCGAGCAGCACAACGATTGAAGTCAAATCTCCAGCAATCGGTTTTTCGCTCGATGTAGCGGCGGTTGGCGCAAAAGCGAACCACGGATAGGCGGCGCGCGTTTGCAGGGCAGCGCAAGGCACAAAATCGTCGATCGCAATGGCGATTTCGTTCGAAATGTCGGTCATCATGCGCGTCAGTTTCTGTTTTGCCACAAAATAACGCCCATTTTTGTCGGTCAGCACAATGCTGATTTTGGCTTCGCTGCTGGTGTTTGCCGTCAGTGTGAGGCTTTGGCAGGCGGTCAGGTCGTGGCGGCACACACCTACTTGTATGCCAGCGTTTTGTTCGTAGCCGTTGCCAGCCGACAGGCGTATAGCGTCGGGCAAATAGGCGATTTCGATGCCTTGCCGCCAGATGATTTCGACCTCGTCGGGAGCATTTTCGGCGTTGAATGCGGTGTGTTTGCCCACAACTGTTTTGTAGGTGCTCAGTCCTGTGTAGTTCCAATCGCTTGGCAATCCTGCGCAATCATCGGGAAAAGTACGCACTTTTCCGTCCGCAAAAATGCTGATGTTGTACTCAAAAATTCCCGATTGTAGCGCACTTTTTTCAACTTTTGCGCGCCATGTTGTCGCATCGATTTTTGCAAACGCTGTGCGCAACGGTTTGCCCCATTTCATGCCGCCAATCAGCACGATAGAATCGATGTTTTCTGGCGCAATGGCGTGAATTTCGATGGTTTGGTCGGCTACAGTCCAACTTTTGGCGGCAGCGTTGGTCAAATAAATTTTGTCGCAGTTGGTGGGCAACGAAAAGTTCTCGAAAAGTCCAAAGTTCCCGATTTTATCGAGCGTTTTCGTATCGATTCCGCGGTTCAAAAGCAGATAAACGCCAGGCGTAACAGCAAACGAATCGCACGAAATCTCCGTTTCGCCGCGCTCCGACACCAATCGGCAGCGGTGTGCAAGGTCGGGCAGTGCCAGCCGCATGGTGTGCGTGTCGTTTTTGAGAACTGCCACAGTGCGTTGCTCCGAATTGTGTATGCGGAACGGATTGTCTATCAGCATGGCATCGGGATAGACCTCCAAACGCCAGCCACCGTTGCACACTTTGTCGAGAAAATAGGCACCGCTGCCATCGTACTGCACCACAGGCGACGAACCGTAACCTGCAATTTGCGCCAATTTATCGGCATTTTTTGGTTGCGCATCGGTCGAATTGGAATAGGCAAAAATGGTGTCGCAGTTGAGCAGGCTCAGGTTTTGGTTGTAGTCCACCGAAAAATCCGCGAACGCCGAATTGGCAGGAAAATCGCCAAAGGTCGCCCAGCGCGGCAAGTGGCGAAACGCCTCGGCGGCAATGCGGTAACTGATGGCTTTTTGCGGCGTGAAAGCGATGTTCAAATAGTGTGTGTTGTAGTCGGTGTTGATGTGAGCGATGGCAAATGGGTCGTAGGCAAACATCGTCGCCCACTGAAAGCCCACTTCGCGGAACGAGCGCGCCATGGCAGGGTAGATGTAACTGCCAAAAATGTCGGCAGCATCGAACTCATAAACGAAACGCGCCTTGTTGGCGAACCCTTTTTTGTCGGCAAACGGAATGCGGTAATGCTCCACCAGCGGTAGAAAATTCTCGGTGCGCGCATGCCCGCTCACCAAGCCGCTCGGATACCACTGAAAAGTAACGCCGTCGATATTCGCCGCCAAGTAACTCTCAATCATCGAGGCGTTTTCGGCCACATTGTACAGAATCGGCTTTTTGCAACCTGTTTTGCGTATCGCTTTGGCCATGCGGTTCACATAGGCGGTGAGTTCTTTCGCCCGCTTGGGGTCAGTTTGGCTCGGCTCGTTGTTTATCTCCACCGCCACAATGTTCGGGTCGGTGGCGTAGGTGCAGCCAGTGTACGGATTTCGGTGTTGCAGCAGTTGCGTCAGGTAGCGTTCGTGCGCATCGACGGTGGCTTTGTTCCAAGTGGCTTCGTTTTTGGGCGTTTTATTCGAGAAACCTTGCAGCGAACGGTCGTCGGGTTCGGGCCAGCCGTTGCCCCAAAAGGCGATGCCTGTGATGAGCGTTTTCACGCCGCGCTCGGCAAATTTTGCAATGGTATAATCGAGCAAATCGAGGTGGTCGTTTTCCAACAAATTGCCCATTTCATCGGAAATTTCCACATCCCACACATGCACCCGAAAGGCGTTTGCGCCGAGGCGTGCCATGTGGTACACATCGCGGTCGATGGCGGCTTTCGGGTCGATGCCGAGCCGCTGGTGCATACGGTAGCCGTGCGCAAAAGGCATACAATAGTTGAACCCGAAAAAGACGCACTCGTTGCCCACCGAATCGCGCAAAACGCCCTGTTTATCGACAGAATAGGGCTGCGCAAAAGTGTTTACAGCGAACGTCGTCAGCAAAAAGAGGAGCGCAAAGTGTTTCATAGCCAAAGGTTTGCGGTTAGTTTTTCGTTGCAAAGATATGAAAAAGTTGTAATTTACAACAAAAATTACGCTTTTTTTGCCAAAATGTTTGTCGAAAAACATTTTTTTTGTCGTTTTTTTGCATTTTTTCCGAAAAACTTATTACCTTTGCCAAAAAGATATCGCTATGAAAACACTCTCTGGACTCGACACTGCGCGCTTCGAAAAACAGATCGACGGCAAAGCCACGACGCTGGTTGTTCTCACCAACGCCAACGGCTGCGAATTGACGCTGCTCAACTACGGCGCACGCATTGTGTCGCTGCTGATGCCCGACCGCAATGGGCGCATGGTCGATGTGGTTACAGGCCACGACTCTATCGACGACTATTTGACTACCGAAGAGCCCTATTTTGGGGCTGTGTGCGGTCGTTATGCCAACCGCATTGCGCATGGGCATTTTTCGCTCGATGGAAAAGATTACAATCTTGCAATAAACAATGGGCCGAATGCGCTGCATGGTGGCACGAAAGGGTTCAATTTTCAAGTGTGGAATGTGGTGCAGCACAACGAAAAATCTGCGGTTTTTTCGTACATTTCGCCCGATGGCGAAGAGGGTTATCCCGGCACGCTCACCGTGCAGGTTACCTACACGCTCACCGACGATAATGCGGTGCGTATCGACTACCGCGCCACAACCGACAAACCGACGGTGTTGAACCTGACGAATCACTCCTATTTCAACCTTTCGGGTGAGGGCGACTCCTGCGCCAACGACCACCGCTTGACCATTTTTGCCGATACATTTTTGCCGATTGATGCGACATCGATTCCCTACGGAAAAGCGCAAAAAGTGGCGGAAACACCGATGGATTTTCGCACTCAACACACCGTTGGCGAGCGCATCGATGCCGATGACGAGCAGTTGCGTTTTGGCTGCGGCTACGACCACACATTTGTGCTGAACAAGCCGCTCGGCGAATTTGGGCGGTGCGTCGCGTGTATTTCGCCAAAAACTGGCATCTGCATGGAGGTCTATTCCACCGAACCGGGCGTGCAGTTCTATTCGTCGAACTGGATGACGGGCAACATGCGCGGCAAGCACGACCATCGCTACCCGAAGCGAGCGGCACTCTGCTTCGAAACGCAACACTTCCCCGATAGTCCCAACAAACCCGACTATCCGAGCGTGGTACTCCGCCCAAATGCGGTTTTCGAAAGCAAGACAGAATTTAGATTTTCAGTAAAAGATTAACCTTAAAATCAAACACTTATGGAAGTAGATTTTGTAAGAAGCCGTTTCATCAAACATTTCGACGGCACAACTGGCAGCGTTTACGCTTCGCCCGGACGCATCAACCTCATCGGCGAACATACCGATTATAACGGCGGTTTTGTGTTTCCCGGCGCGGTGGACAAAGGCATGATGGCCGAAATCAAACTGAATGGTACAAACAAGGTGCGCGCTTATTCCATCGACCTGAAAGACTATGTGGAGTTTGGGCTCGAAGAGGCCGATGCGCCGCGCACCAGTTGGGCGCGCTACATCTTTGGCGTGTGCCGCGAAATTATCAAGCGTGGCGGAAAAATCGGTGGTTTCAACACCGCTTTTGCGGGCGATGTGCCGCTCGGAGCGGGCATGTCGTCGTCGGCGGCACTCGAAAGCGTGTTTGCCTACGCTCTCAACGACCTGTTTCAACTCGGTTTCGACAAGATGGAACTGGCCAAAATCGGTCAAGCCACCGAGCACAACTATTGCGGCGTGAATTGCGGCATTATGGACCAATTTGCTTCGGTTTTTGGCAAAAAAGATTGCCTCATTCGCCTCGATTGCCGCTCGATGGAGTACCGTTATTTCCCATTCAAACTCGATGGCTACCGCTTAGTTTTGGTCGATTCGGTGGTGAAACACGAACTCTCTGGCTCGCCCTACAACGACCGTCGCCGCTCGTGCGAAAATGTGGTGGCGGCTCTACGCCAAAAATTCCCCGATAAAACCGTGGAAACATTGCGCGATGCCGACTGGGAAATGCTCGATGCGGTGAAAGCCGATGTGAGTGCCGAAGATGTGAAACGCGCCACCTTTGTGCTGGGCGAAAAAGACCGTGTGTTGGCCGTTTGCGATGCGCTCGAGCACGGCGACTACGACACTGTCGGCCAAAAAATGTACGAAACGCACCACGGCCTCAGCCACGACTACGAGGTGTCGTGCGAAGAACTCGATTTTCTGAACGATATTGCCAAGGCGAATGGCGTTACTGGCAGTCGCATTATGGGTGGCGGCTTTGGCGGTTGCACCATCAATTTGGTGAAAGACGACCTCTACGACCACTTTGTAGCCGACGCAAAAGCCCAATATCGCGCCAAATATGGCAAAGAGCCGAAAATCTACGATGTAGTCATCGGCGACGGCTCGCGCAAGATTTGCTAAAAACCGCCATTTAATCGGGAAAAATTAGTGGTTCAGTGCCTTGCGTTGAGCCACTTTTTTTGTCGCATTTTTTTTGTAATTTTGCCGAATAAATTTGTCGCTTTCAAAAAAGCAGATACCAAGAACTTGAAAACTTTCTAATCAGAAATTAGAAATCAGAAACTTTTGCATGACGACGCTCGACATCATATTGCTTGTTCCGCTGGCGTATGGCCTGATTCGCGGATTTTTTCGTGGCTTTTTCAAGGAGGTGGCTTCGTTGGTCGGCATATTTTTCGGCATTTTTGTGGCCAAATGGCTGGGGCTGGGCTTTGCGGGATTTTTGCAGGCGCAGTTCGATTGGTCGCCGCAGGTGGCGCAACCAGTGGCCTATATGGTGCTGTTTTTGCTGGTGGCCATTGCGCTGAATGTGGTGGCGTGGCTGCTGGCCAAAGTGCTGTCGGCGGCAAATCTGGGGTGGGTCAATAAGTTGGCGGGCGGTCTGTTTGGTTTACTCAAATTTGCCCTTGTGTTGAGTCTGCTGCTCAACTGCTTTGTGCGCATCAACAATTTTACACATTGGGCCGATGAAAATTCGCTAGAAAAATCGGCACTTTACAAGCCTGTGAAAGCCATTGTACCGACAATTTTGCCCACTGTGCAGCAACTTTTTTTCGATACTGATGAATGAATTTCTGAAATACGATTACAGCCGTGTGCCGTCGCCGTGCTATGTGGTCGAGGAGGAACTTTTGCGGCGCAATCTGTCGCTGATTCGGTCGGTGGCCGAGCGTGCCGATGTCGATATTATTTTGGCGTTCAAGGCGTTTGCGCTTTGGCGTACTTTCCCTATTTTTCGCGAATATATCAGTGCGACCACAGCCAGTTCGCTGAGCGAGGCGCGGTTGGCATGCGAGCGGTTTGGCAGCAAGGCACACACCTATGCGCCTGTTTATACCGCAGCCGAACTGCCGCAAATTGTGGCGTGCAGCAGCCATATCACATTCAATTCGTTGGCGCAGTTTGCGCGGTTTGCGCCCACGGCTATGGTGCAGGGCGTTTCGTGCGGTTTGCGCATCAATCCAGAGTTTTCCGATGTTGCCACCGATCTCTACAATCCCTGTGCGCTGGGTTCGCGCTTGGGCGTAACGGCCGATGCGCTGGGCGATAGTCTGCCCGACGGCCTCGAAGGGTTGCATTTTCACACCTTGTGCGAATCGAGTTCGTACGATTTGGAGCGCACATTGGCTGTGGTCGAGGCAAAATTTGGCCGATTTCTTGGGCAGATAAAGTGGCTCAACATGGGCGGCGGCCACCTGATGACGCGCGCCGATTACGATGTAGAACATCTGGTGAAATTGCTGACAGCCTTTCGGCAGAAATATCCGCATTTGCGCCTTATTCTCGAACCAGGTAGCGCATTTGCGTGGCGCACAGGCGTGCTGGTTTCGACGGTGCAAGATGTGGTCGAGAATCACGGCATTCGCACCGCTATGCTCGATGTGTCGTTTGCTTGCCACATGCCCGATTGCCTCGAAATGCCCTACAAACCTGCCATTGTTGGCGCAACTGACGAGGTGGTTGGCAAGCCCACCTATCGTATGGGTGGCAATTCGTGCTTGAGCGGCGATTTTTGCGGCTCGTGGAGTTTCGACCGCACACTGCGTGTGGGCGACCGCATTGTGTTTGAGGATATGATTCACTACACCACAGTGAAAACCACCATGTTCAACGGCATTTCGCACCCGAGCATCGTTCTGCGCCACTGCGACGGCACGCTCGAAACCTTGCGCCACTTCTCGCCCGACGACTATTTCGCTCGAATGGACTGAATTGCTGATTTGGGTTACAGCCCCCTTTCCCATTTCCCCCGAAGGGGAAACTCCACGCAACCAACACCAGCCGCCAATTCTTAATTCAAAATTCTTAATTCTACATTGGCATTAACCCCTCCGCTTCGCTCGTCCCCTTACAAAGGGGACAGGCACGCGCCCAACACCACCGCCAGATTATTGTTCATTATTTTTCATTAAAGTAGAGCCGCCACACTGTGACGGCTCTACAATCTATGCTCTCAAAATCTTTCTTGCGACTTGCTTCTTGCTACTTGCTACTAACAAAAACTTTCTGCGCTTTGTCGCCGACTTTCACAATATAAACACCATTCAAAGAACCGTTTAGGCGGGTTACATTGCGGCCGAGCAGGTCGAAAATCTGGAAATCTTGCGTGCAGATGATGCGGCCGTTTTCGGTGCGGAGGTCGAGTGTTTGGGCGGTTTCGAGGCCCGTTGGAGCAGATACAAACTGCGCCACAAACGACATATCCTTGTCTACCGTAACGGTGCGCGGGTTGTCGGTGTTGCCGTCGCTCCATTGCTTGAATTGGTAGCCTTCGTTGGCAATGGCCTCAAATACGGCCATATTGTCGGCACAGGTGGCCTCTTTTGTGATACGAGCAGAACCCATTGTGTTGTCTTGCGGAGTAACGGATAGCGTGTAGTCGAACGGCTCCACAAACTGACCAGTGAACTCGCTCCATGCGCAGTCCTTGTCGGTATAGGCTGCCAGCGAGCCGCACGGAATGCGAATCGTTAGGTTGTCATTCACACCGTAGAAGGTTTCTTCTTGGGTTTCGGGTGGTGTCGTGGCAAGAACGGTGATAGAGGTGATGCCGTTATACCTAAAGACATTATCACCTAACGCACTTACACTTGCTGGTAGCGTAACGGAAGTGATATGTAAGCAGAACTCAAAAGCACCTCTGCCGATAGCCGTTACCCCATCGGGAACGATGATGTCGCCTTTTGCGCCCATAGAGCATGTGATGAGTGTCTTTTTGGTGTCGTCCATATAGGCAAAAATGCCTTCGGCGTAGCCATTCAGGCTTCGTGCGCCCCATGGCGCGCCCATAACCTCTCCGCTATAGACAACATTGAGTACAGTCCCAAAAGCCTGAGAACCAATAGAAGTAACAGTGTTTGGAATCTCTACCGATGTAATATCTACGCAGGCACTAAAGGCAATATCATTAATTGTGGTTACGCTACTGGGAATAGTGATAACGCCTGTTGCATCTGTGCGGCATGCCAAGAGTGTAGTCTTGTCGGCATCGGCATAAATGAGATAGCCGTCCACGATGCCGTTCACACTCTTTGCGCCCCAAGGCGAGCCTTCGGCTGTGCCGTTGTAAATCACATTCGTTATTTGCTGAAACGCATTGTTGCCGATAGTGGCTACTTCATTGGGGACGGTAAGGGAATGAATCTGTGTGCACGATGCAAACGCTTTTTGGCCAATAGAAGTTACCGTACTTGGAATAGTAACCGTTTGAAGTTCATAGCAAGACTCGAACGCACCTTTGCCAATAGTCGTTACTCCTTCGGGAATGGTAACGGAGGTTATCTTGTCGCAGTCGCTGAAAGCCATCGCACCGATAGTCGTTACTGTGGCAGGAATTGTGATGTCGCCAGTAGCCAAAGTGCTGCAAGCCGAGAGCGTTGTCTTGGTGTTGTCGGTATATACCAGATTGTCCTCTACATAGCCATTCAGCGTCCGAGCGTCCCACGGCGCATCTGTGAGTGTGCCGGTATAGGTGATATTCGGCACAAAATAGAATGCCTCTGCGCCAACCGATGTTACTGTGCTTGGCACTGTGCAGTCGAGGAGATTTGTGCCGTAGAAAGCCGAATTACCAATAATCGTTACGCTGTTCGGAATAGTAACGCCTACAAGATTGCTATATTCGTAGAAAGCATAGTCGGCAATCAGAGTTGTTCCATCGTTGATGACGATGCTTGCTCCCGCTGGCATAGTGCCTTTGTAGCCGCACACGACGGTGCCAAGGTACATCACGCCGTTGGGTTGGCTGTTGCTCCACGCCGTTTCGCCGAATGCATCAACGCCGACCTGTGTCAAACTGCTTGGCAGCGTGATAGATGCCAAATTGGTACACTCGTTGAAGGCATAATCGCCGATGGTCTCTACGCCTTCGGGAAGGGTGATAACGGTCAGACTCGTACATCCACCGAAAGCACTTTCTTCGATAGTTTTTACGCCGCCTTTGAAGGTAACCGATTGCAGTTGCTCGCATGCAGCAAACGCCCCATATTCGATAGTTGTTACACTGCTTGGAATTGTAACCGATGTCATATTGTCGCAGTAGCCGAACGCCTGCGTTGCGATGGTTTCAACGCCATCGGGAATGACAACATCGCCTGCGATAGTGCGGCGAGCAAGCAACAGGGTCTTTTTGGTGTTGTCGGCGTAGATAATGTCGCCCTCGACATACGCATTGTAATTTTCTGCGCCCCAAGGTTTGCCTGATGCCGAGCCTCCGTACACCACATTTTTGGAATTGCCGAAAGCATTACTCCCGATAGAGGTTACACTGCTCGGTACGACGATATTGAACATTCCACAACCAGAGAAAGCCCACTCACCAATGCTCTCCAATCCGTCGGGAAGCACGATAGAGGCGAGGTTCTCGCATCGAATAAAAGCCAAAGGGCCGATTGTTTTCAAGCCTGCTGGGAGATTGATGGTAGAAAGACTGGTGCATTCAAAAAATGCAACTGCTCCAATACCTGTTGTACCGTCGTTGAGTTTAACTGTAGTCAGTGCCGCACAGCGATTGAATGCGTAGTCAGGAATCTCGGCAACGCTGCCCGGAATCTCAATCTCGGTCAGTTTGTTACAGCCCCAGAATGCGTGAGTACCGATAGTGGTGAGGCTGCTCGGCAGAGTAATCGACGGAATAGGTGTGTCGGAGAAGGCGTGTTGTCCAATCGTTGTCAGACCATTTGGCAGATTGATAGAGGTAAGCCCTATGCAGTCATCGAATGCGTTCCAATCGATTACTGTTATCGTATTCGGCAGAGTAACCGTAGTGAGTGTTTCGCATTCATAGAATGCCTTCTGTCCAATGGCCGTTACGGTGTAGGTTTTGCTTTCGTGCTCGACCGTAGCGGGTACATCGACGGCGGTAAGATTCTTATAACAGGATTTCGCACCGTCGTCTGTGCAGGTTACTTCGACCTTGAGGTCGGAAGCACTGGTAATGTTGTAGTACAAGTCGCCAGACTTGAAATCGTACGCCCAAAGAGCGTTGGTGGCAAGCAACAAGGTTGCCCAGAGAGAAAAATGTTTCATAATGTTTTGGTTTTGAGGTGATTTATTCCGATGTTTACACTGAAAATTCGCCACATCGAGGAATGATGACTAAAGGAGGCGCAAAATAGTTATTACGAACGAGATGGTTGGAGCGCCTCTTTAACTTTTCGGGACAAAGATAATGCCTCTACACCAAAACTGCAAATAAATTACAACAAATTATATTTTTTTAACAAAATCGCCGATAATTCTCAATCTACAAGACTGTTTCTATCCAGCAAGAAATCGAAAATACCCATACGACAAATACCCTCGTCGTTGTAGAACTTACCCCGAAACAGGACAAGAAAAGCGCATTTATAGCATTTTTCTGTGACAAATCGCAAATTTTTGCTATAAATGCGCTCTCCTTACAGTATCTCCAAGACGATGGCGGCGATGGCTTCGACAGAATGTGTGGCGGAAGGACTATTTATTTGAACAGTGAATTTAGCAGTTTCGGTAGTCGGTAGGATTAAGACCGAGGTTGTGCGTGACATAACGACTGAAATAGGCGGGAGAGGAGAAACCTAACTTATCTGAGATAGCGACAAAAGACAACGACTTGTCGCGCAGAAGCCGTGTAACCCCAGCAACTCTTTTTGCAGTTGCTCGCTGATACTCTTAAGTTGTTTTGAACCTAAATATTTCGTGATGTACAATTATAAGGTTGTTGGCAGATTTAGGCAAATTCGACTTCTAAATGCAACAGATTTTTTGCAAGGTTCAGAAAAAAATGTTTTGGTGATTGGTATTAATCCAACTTTTGCAAGTGATTTTATGAACGAAAAAAGACATATAGGTCAAAAAACAACAATGCTACTCATGGGCGCAGCATGCCGTGTCCCTACAAATCTATGCTCTATATTCTAAAAAAACTCCTCATTTCTAATTTTCTTACTACTCTCGTGTGCGTTCGTCGAAGAGGCGTTGTAGCAGGGCGTTTTGTTCGGTGGGGGTCATGTGCGAGTTGTCGATGAGAATGGCGTCGGGGGCTTGGCGCAGCGGACTTTCGGCACGGTGTGTGTCGCGGTAGTCGCGCTCTTTCACATTGGCAAGCACTTGGGCGTAATCTGCGGTTTCGCCTTTGGCGCACATTTCGTCGTAGCGGCGTTGGGCGCGCACTTCGGGCGAGGCGGTGAGAAACAGTTTTAGTTCGGCATCGGGAAAGACTACTGTGCCGATGTCGCGTCCGTCCATCACAATACCTTTTTGCGCCCCCATGCGCTGCTGCTGGCGCACGAGTTCGCGGCGCACAAAACCGATGGTGCTTACACGACTTGCGCCGTTGGCCACTTCGAGCGTGCGAATGGCTTGCTCCACATTCTCGCCGTTCAAGTAGGTCTCTTGTTTGCCGTCGGCATTGGTGCGGAAGCCGATTTTGATATTGCCGATGACCTGTTGCAAGCGTTGTTCGTCGATGCTATCGGCAGTGATGATGCCGTGGCGTAGCGCATAGAGCGACACCGCGCGGTACATAGCACCCGTATCGACATAGACATAGCCCACACGCCGCGCCAAGTCTTTGGCCATGGTGCTTTTGCCGCACGACGAGTAACCGTCTATCGCCACAATTATTCGTTTCATATCCGTCTTATTTTGCGCCAAATTCCGCCAGATTGACGCTCAATGTGGCGTGGTACGAGAGGTTGCCCACTTGGTACGGCACCAACGAAAATCCGACGCTGAACATTTTTATTTTGATGCCCGCTCCGAAGGCAAATCCCGCAGCGGTTTTCCAATCTTTGGTCTTCATTTCGGCACGGCGACGGTGGTTGTAACTCACTGCAAAGTGTAGATTTTTCGTGGGCAGAATTTCGAGACTCCAAATGGTGTGGCGAAACATCATATCGTACCATTTCACATCGTCGGTGGTGCTTTCGGCTTCGAGCACTTTGCTGGCGCGTTCGTAGCCAAGATCCCAGCGTTGCATATTGTGTATGGTGAGCGACAGGCGTATGGGGGCGTGTTTGAACCGTTCGGAGATGCCGAGTTCGAGGTCGAGCGGCAAGGTTTCGCGGTGCTGCTTGCCATCGATGGAGTAATAGCCCGTAAATTGCCAACCAGCGTTGCGCAGCGTAAGACCGAGCGAGAGACCGAGCGAATCGTTTTGGTAGTGTGCGCCAATGTCGAACGCAACACCGAAACTCTGATAGCGTTCGTAAACCGAATAGATGGGTTTGCAGGTGGCCGCCACCGTGAAACCGAGCGGCAGCGTGCGTGCATAGCCCACATAGAGGGCAAAATCTTTGGCGGTGAATGTGCCGAGCGTCTGGTCGGTAACGCTGGTTTCGGTAAATTTTCCGTAGTCGATATACTGTATGCCGAACAGCATGTGGTTATCTTTGCCAAACGAGCGTCCGTAGGCCACCGATGCTAGATTGATGTCCGAAATGTAGTACATATAGTTGAAAGTCAGCACATTGTGCGTGCTGCCGCTCATCAGTGCTGGATTTTGGAACGCCAAATTCAGGTCGCCATCGTTTATCGACACATTGGCACCGCCAAAAGCCGCCAACCGTGCCGATGTCGGCAAATTGAGAAATTGGTAGGTGTCGCGCCCCGCTTGGGCAAACGCCGCCAACGCGCCAACGCAACAGAGAGCGAGTATGTACAGACGGTTTTTCATCTATTATTCTAACGGATAAACGGTGTGTTTATTTTCGTTTGTAGTCATATTTTATTTCGCTGAAATCAAGATAGGGTGCAAGTCGGTCGAAGTCGTAGCCGTCGAACTCTTTCCTATCTTTCAGCGTTTTCAGTGCGTCGATGTTGTGCAGCGTACCTTGCGTGCGGCGCAATTCGTAGATGGCTTTGGCTTGGTAAAAATTGAGATATGGGTGCGCTTTCAACCGCTCGACGCTGGCTTTGTTTATCTGAATTTTATTGATAAAATTCTGATTTACAGACAAATATGGCGCAATTTTGTCGAACACCTCTTGCGGAAAGTTGTTGATTTCGAGCAACTGCCCGACATGGGCAAAGCCGCCCAATCGGTTGCGGTAAGCCACTATCTGCTTGGCGCGCCCACTGCCAATGCCTGGCATGCGTTGCAGTTCGGCGGTGTCGGCGGCGTTCAGTTCCATGTGGACATACGCTTTGCGTGGTTTTTGCTGCGCAGTGGTGTCGATTTTGGCCGTTTCGGCTGCTGCAATATGCACATAGGGCAGCAGTTTTTCGGCCTCTTCGGGTTCGAGGCGACAAAATTCCACAAAAAATTCGGGCGTGCGAAACTGCTTTGCCTTGCGCCGAAACGACATAATGCGCCGCACATCGTATGGTTTGAAACCCATGCGCACAAACGCGGCAGAATCGAGTGTATTTGGGTCGAAATCGAACGGCACAAGGCGTGTGGGCGTGTCGAAATCGGTCTGTTTCGGCTCTTTGTGTCGCGCCTCGAAGGGCGACTGCCAAACGGGTTTTGGCTTGTCGCGCAACGACTGCTCGAAGGCGGCCACCTGCGCCACAAACGCCGAATCGCTCTCGCTGTCGTGGCTCGACGACGACACCAAGCGTGGCAGCAACACATCGAGTGTTACCACCGCCACTATCAGCACCAACAGCACGATGATGCCAATTTGCTGCCCCCTCGGAAAAAACAGAAAGCGATTCATTTGTATTTCTAATTTCTAGTTGTTTCTCAAAATTGCTGACGCAATTTTTGTTTCTAGTTTCTCGCGCTGCGCGCTGTTTCTATGTTATTTGTTGAATTGTTGAATCGTTGAATTGTTTCGGACGCACTCGGTGCGTCCCTACGAGCAATAATCATCGAATTATTGAATTATCGAATGTCTGAAATGTTCAGACTTTTTACTTTACAAACTTTCAAACTTTATGAACTCTCTTGCTACTTGCTACTCACATCTTGCGACTAACAATTTGAAATTCTGAAATTTGAAATCTGAAATTGCGGCTCTGCCGCACCACTTCTAACTTCTAACTACTAACTTCTAACTAAAACTTAATTCCCACGCCGACGCCGAAGTTTGGGTTTTGGCTGTTTTCGGTGAGGAAAACGGTGGGGCGCACATGCATCGATAGGTCGGGACTGATGTCGAAGTCGGCCAACTGCGCATCGACATACGCCTCGACAATGGTGAGCGCGTAGAACGCCACCGCCCCCACAATGCACAAATCGCGGTAGCGGCGGTAGGTGTTGTGCTGGTTTTTGAGCAGATTTTTGGCGTAGTCCGATGTTGGGTCGGTGCCGGGCGGCAGCAGATTGTCGTAACTGCGCCCTGTGGGGTTACTGCCCATCGCATCGCGGTAGGCACGCGAGTACTCTTGGTAGTAGCGGTTGTTCCATGTGATGCCATAGACCAGCCCGATGGCACCGCCGTAAACTATCGGCAGTTTCCAATAACTGCGGTTGTATATCTGCCCCAAACCGGGAAAAATGAACGCATACCAAAGCGATTTTTGCGGGTCGGGCAGCCACACCTCGTTGTAGTTTGGCTTGGGTCTGACTGGGCGCGCCTCGGTGAAGAACACCGCCGCCGTATCGGATAGGGTGAACACCTGCTCGTCGGCTTGCACTGGAGCGGCAAAGTCGCTAGCGGGCGTTTGTGCGTGCAATCCCACAACGATTGCCGCCAAAAATCCGATTGTCAGAACAATGCGTTTGGTCATCGAGGGTCAGTCTGCCAATTTTTGGAGCGTTTCCACAATTTTGTCCAACTCGGCCGCCGAAGCGAACTTGATAGTCAGTTTGCCGCTGCCATTTTCGGCGGTTGCCACCTGCGTCGGTGCGCCCACAAGGTGCGCAATGCGCTCGGCGAGTTCGGCGTGCTGCATTGTTTTGGCCGATGGTTTCTTTTTGGTGCCAGCCGCTATGTCGGTCGAATTTTTTACCAACTCTTCCACAGCGCGCACAGGCAGATTTTCGGCCAATATGCGCTCGTAAACGCTTATCTGGTCGGCGGCATTTTCGATGCCAGCCAGCGCACGCGCGTGTCCCATATCGATTTTGCCATCTTTGAGGCCGAGTTGCACTTCGGCGGGCAGTTTCAGCAGCCGCACATAGTTTGCTATGGTGGCGCGTTTTTTCCCAACTTGCTGACTCAGAGCCTCTTGCGTCAAGTTGTAGTCGTTCATCAACTTGTGATAACTCAACGCTATTTCGATGGCGTTCAAGTCCTCGCGCTGAATGTTCTCGATGAGTGCCATCAGTTGCACCTGCTGTTCGTCGTCGGCAGTTTTGATGTAAGCAGGAATTTTGTCGAGGTCGGCCAGTTTTGCTGCGCGCCAACGGCGCTCGCCAGCGATTATCTGGTAGTGTCCGTCGTCTATTTTGCGCAGTGTGATGGGCGAAATCACGCCAAAAGCGCGTATCGAGTCGGCCAGTTCGGCCAGCGCATCATCGTCGAATGTGGTGCGTGGCTGGTCGGGATTGGCATCGATTTTGTCAATATCGATTTCGCTTATCGACGAGCCGCCTTGCGGTTGCGCATCTATTTCGATGTCTTTGATTAGGGAGCCAAGTCCGCGCCCTAATGCAGGTTGTTTTTTGACCATAAGTTATGTTTAATTGCGGTTTATCAGTTCTTTTGCCAAATCGAGATAGTTTATCGAGCCTTTCGATTCGGGGTCGTATTGCAGCACAGGTTGTCCGTAACTGGCGGCTTCGCTCAACTTCACATTGCGCTGAATGAATGTGTCGAACACCATATCGCCAAAGTGATTTTTCACTTCGGTGGCCACTTGGTTGGCGTGGCGCAAGCGCGCGTCGAACATGGTCAGCACAAAGCCTTCGATTTTGAGCGACGGATTCAACTTGCTTTTCAGCAGTTTGATGGTGTGCAGCAGTTTGCCGATGCCCTCGAGCGCAAAGTATTCGCTCTGCACAGGTATGATGACCGAATCGGCGGCTGTGAGCGCATTGAGCGTAATCAGCCCGAGCGACGGCGAGCAGTCAATCAGAATGTAGTCGTAGTCGTCTTTCACTTGGCTCAAGGCGCGGCGCATATAGAGTTCGCGCTCCTTGTCGTTGATTATCTCCAACTCGATACCCACCAGATTGATGTCGGAGGTAACGAGGTCGAGATTTTCGACTTCGGTGTGGCGCACGGCTTCGCGCGTCTCTACCCTACCGATGAGGCTCTGATAGATGGTTTTGTCCTGATTTTCGATGTCGAATCCAAGACCTGTCGAGGCGTTGGCCTGTGGGTCGGCATCCACCAACAGCACTTTTTTGCCGTAGTGTGCAAGCGATGCCGCCAAATTGATGCTCGTAGTGGTTTTGCCTACACCACCCTTCTGATTGGCAATTGCAATGATTTTACCCATAGTTTTTCGTATTGTTTCTAAGTTTCTAATAGTTTCTCGCGCTTCGCGCTGTTTCTATGTTTCTGTTGAATTGTTGAAGCGTTTCGGATGCACTCGGTGCGTCCCTACTTTCGCACTTTCATACTTTCTCACTTTCACACTAAAAAAATTCCTCACTCCTAATTCCTCACTCCTAATTCAAAAGCACTCTTTCGATGCACTCGATAATTTTGGCCGATGGAATGCTTTCGAGGCAGCGGTAGTCGCCATATTTGCAGCGTTTGTTTTCGTGTGCGGTGCAAGGTCGGCACGAAAAATCGACGCCCACTTGGTTTTCGGCGGGCTGCCGCCAACTACCAAAGCCTGCGTAGGGGTGTGTTGCGCCCCAAATGCTCACCACAGGCGTGGCGGTGAGTGCCGCCAAGTGCGTATTGCCCGAATCCATCGTTACCATCACATCTAACTGCTCCATCAGCGCCAACTCTTCGTCGAGTTTGAGCGATGTATGCACGGCGTGCACATTGGCAAAAACCGTCTGCCAGTCGCCCAAAAGTTCGTTTTCCATCTCGCCTGCGCCAAACAGAAACAGCGTGGTGTTTGGCTGGCTATCGAAGTGGCGAATGACATTTTTTGTCTTTCTGAAAGGCAATGTTTTGCCGCGCGCTATCGAGAGCGGCGCAATGCCAATCCAGCGTCCATGCTTTTCGCCGTATATTTCCGCCACTTTTTGCCGTTTTTCGGCCGAAGCGGGCGGAATGCGCACAAATTGGTCGTCGGTTTGCAGCCCTATCTGCGCAAAAGCCTCGCTGTAACGCTCAAAAATCGGCTTCAACGGCTTGTATTGTTGCGCCCCGAGGCGTATCAACCGACGGCGTTCGGCGCACTGCTTGTCGATGACCACCACTTTTGCGCCCCACAGCCTGAAGAGCCGTCGCAAAAAGCGTGTGCGCGGTGCATCTTGCAAATCGACCACCACATCGAACCATTGGCGACGCAATGTGCCAAAAAGTTTGAGCGCACCACGCAGCCCTTTGTGCTTGCGGCGAATGTCTGCACCCACAAACGCAACATGCGCAAAGTGAGCGAACAACGGCTGCAAAAAATGCCTGCTCAACACCGTAAATTCGTGCTGCGGATACCGTCTGTCGAGCGCATCGAGCGGCGGCACGATGCACGCAACATTGCTGATGCCCGAAAAACAGATGATAAGCACTCTCATACACTCCAAAATTTACGGCAGCAGCGGCAAAAAAATAGGTTTTCGACCATTTTACCGCAGATTTTCTACAGCCGATTCAAACTACAAATGTAGGCATTTTTTCGGATTGAGCAGCAGGGTTGGCACACTTTTTTTGCTTTTGCACAAATTTTGTGCCGACGAATAGGCAAAAAGTGCCGATTAAACCGCCAGTTTTTTATTTTTTCGGAATTTCAATTTTTGGCAGCGTATCGAAGCCGAAACGGGTGGCATATTCGGCCAAATACTCCTGCTCGGTCTGTCCGGGCGTTGGCACTAGTGTGGCGGTACGACCGAGCGTGCGCAAGTCCATCAGCGTGGAGTAACCCGAACGGCAGACAATGCGTGGTGTGGTCTGCAAAAGTCGCTGCATTTCGCTGGTTGTCAAGTGGTTACAGAAAGTGATGTTGCCAACAGCCGACCGTTTTTCTGGTTCGTTTGGCAGTCCGCGCACAACGAGGCAACGCCCTTCTGCGGCGGCAAAAAGGCGCACCAACTGCTCCTCGAAGCGTGTGCGCTGCGGCTCTGGCCCCGAAGTGATGCCGATAGCGTCGAAATCGGCAGATTTTGGACATTTTTTTTGTGCGTCGAAGCGCGAAATTATTCCGATGAAAACGCCATTTTTTGGCAATTTGTACTTGTGCGCCAAGTCGCCAGCGAGTTGCTCGGTTTCGCTGTCGGGAATCCAGCAAAAATCGTATTTTTGAATGATTTTTCGGTGAATTTTCCAGACGGTTTTCTCCAAAAAACGCCATCTCGACGGCATTTTCACCATCAGTTGGTGCGTGATGTAGATGCACTGCGCACGCCGCGTCCAAAGTCCGAAACGGTTGTCGGAAATGACGGTATCAATCTTGTGCAACGCAATGATTTTTTGCAAGTTGCGATGTTCGCGCGCTATTTGGAGTACAAATTTTGGCAACTGCGCCAACATCGCTCCCACCTGCGAGCACGAGGCGGAGTAGCGCACCGTGAGTCCCGCAAAACGGACGAGCAGCAAATGGGGAAACTCCTGCTGCAAAAATTGGTAGGCTGCGCCATCGGCCGCCAAAATCACCTGCTTGTCGGCCGCCAGCAACGCCCTGATTATCGGCACACAGCGCGTGGCGTGCCCCAAGCCCCAATCGAGCGGGCAAACCAAAATGCGGTTGCCTTCGACTTGCGCAATGGCTTTCGGCAGCAGCGTGTTCATTTTCAGCGAGTTATTGCGTTACCAGCGTGTCGTAGCCTAACGCTTGCACGCGTGCGGCGATGGCGTTGAGGGTCGCCGAGTCGGCTTTTTTCAGGGTTTCGACAGGCGTGGCGCGGTCGAGCGAGTAGATCATCACCTGCCGCGGATTGATTTTGCGCAACGCATCGAGCCAAGCGGCAATTTCGGGCTCCGTCGTGTTGTCGATGTGCTGTCCGTTGTAGTCGCCTGTAAAAAAGAGCGTCTGCACCACCACATTGTCAAAAGTCGCCATTTCATCGACAATTTTTGCTATCGAGAAGTCGGGGTGGCGTGGCTGATTTATCAATTTTGCCGTCGCTTCGATGGCGGAATCGAGTTTCAGAATGTTGTTGTCCACCTTGAGCAGCGCGGCACGCACCGATGGTCGGTGAATGCGCGTGGCGTTCGACAGTACGCTAACCTTTGCCGACGGATAGTAGCGGTCGCGCAGCGCAATGGTATCGTCGATGATTTCGCCGAAATGTGGGTGCAGCGTCGGTTCGCCGTTGCCCGCAAAAGTGATGACATCGACAGGTGCATTTTCGGCAGACAAAGTGCGCAGTTTTGCCTCGAGTTTATCGGCAATTTCGTGCCGCGACGGAATGCGCGCCTCGCCGTGCGCCGTGGCAAAACCACATTCGCAGTAGAGGCACTCGAACGAGCAGACTTTGGCGTTTGGCGGCAGCAGATTCACGCCCAACGACGCGCCCAAACGGCGGCTATGTATGGGACCGAAGACAGGTTCTGGGAATAGCATGGTAATTTCAGAATTTCAAATTTCAGATTTCATTTGATTTTTGCTCCGCTCGGCATTGCTCAAACGAGTTTGGCACTGCGCTCGCTTATCGCAAAAATTCAAATTTCAGATTGCGCTATGCGCTGTTTCTATGTTTTTAAGTTTCTCGCGCTGCGCGCTGTTTCTAGTTTCTAATTTCTAGTTTTCAGTAGCCGAAACGCCGGAATCTTCAAATGAAAAAACTTTCCACTTTATAGCTTATAGACTTTTACACTAATTTTGTCTATGTTCTATCTTCTATGTTCTTAAAATCTTTCTTGCGACTTGCTACTCATATCTTGCGACTAAAAAAATCCATTTCGTTTTCGCCGAAAAATTCGGTTTTGTATGGTTTTATCGGGAGATTTGGGGCTTTTACGCCGCTGCCGATGGTGATGGGAGCGGTTTCGATGCGGGCTTCGTCCCACAAACCGTCGTCGATGAAGGCTTGCAGCAGTTGTCGGCCGCCTTCGACAATTACAGATTGCAGTTCGCGTTGGTAGAGATAGTCCAAAATCTGCGGCACGATGTCGCGCGAAAAATCGATTTTCACGAAAGTGGTATTTTGTCCAATTTCGGCGTTTTCATCGGAGAAAATTACGGTTTTTGTGCTGTCGTCGAGCAGTTTGTAATCGGCAGGAATGCGCCGCTGGCGATCGATGGCCAACCGCACAGGATTTTGGGCACTCCATTTGCGCGATGTGAGGTGCGGATTGTCGAGTAGAACGGTGTTTGTGCCGACCAAAATGGCCGATTCTACCGAGCGAATTTGATGATTGAGCGTTTTTGTAACTTCGTTCGATATGCGGAGCGGTGGCGTAGCGGCATTTTCCCTGATTTTATCGATAAATCCGTCGGCTGTTTGCGCCCATTTGAGCAGAATGTAAGGTCTTTTTTGCGTATGAAAGGTTATAAAACGGCGGTTCAACCAGCGGCATTCGTCTTCCAACACATGCTCCGTTACCGCAATGCCAGCCTCGCGCAACATTGCAATGCCGCGTCCATTCACCTTGGCGTTGGGGTCGCCCATGCCCACCACCACGCGCGGAATCCCTTTTTCGATGATGAGTTTGGCGCACGGCGGCGTTTTGCCATAGTGCGAGCAGGGTTCGAGATTGACATAGAGCGTCGAGCGCGACAAGAGTTCTTGGTTTTTCACCGAGGCGATGGCGTTCACTTCGGCGTGGGGCAGGCCGCAGCGGTGGTGGTAGCCTTCGCCAATAATTGCGCCATCGCACACCACCACCGCCCCAACCATCGGATTGGGAGCGGTGGTGCCTTCGGCTTGCTGTGCCAACTGCAAACAGCGGCGCATATAGAGTTCGTCGTCGAGCATGTTTTGTGTGTAAAAAGTCGGACAAAATTACGCAAACTTTTGCGAATGGCGCACTATTGGCACGAAAAAACGAAAAACTACACACTATATATTGCGTTTTTGACGAAAAAATGCGAACTTTGCACCTTAAATTTGTATGAAAATCATCAACAAAAACTAACGAAAAATGTGTGGAATAGTTGGTTATATCGGTAAGCGCGACGCTTACCAAGTTCTAATCAAGGGGCTGCACCGCCTCGAATACCGCGGCTACGACAGCGCAGGCGTGGCACTCATCAATCCGCAGGGCAAACTGAATGTGTACAAAACCAAGGGAAAAGTTGCCGAACTGGAGGCTTTCACCGCCGACAAAGATGTGAGCGGCACCATTGGCATAGCACACACGCGCTGGGCAACGCACGGCGAACCAAACACCGTGAACGCGCACCCACACTACTCCGAATCGGAAGAGTTGGCGATAATCCACAACGGCATCATCGAAAATTATGCGGTACTGAAGCAGGGGTTGATAAAACACGGCTACACTTTCAAGAGCGACACCGACACCGAAGTGCTTGTGCAACTGATAGAATACACCAAGCGCACCGACAATGTGAGCCTGAAAACGGCTGTGCAACTCGCTCTGAATCAGGTGATTGGCGCGTATGCCATTGCCGTACTCGACCGTTCCAATCCCGATGTGATTGTAGCGGCGCGCAAAGGCAGTCCGCTGGTAGTTGGCATTGGCGACGGCGAGTATTTTCTGGCGTCCGACGCTACGCCCATTGTGGAATACACCAACAAAGTGGTCTATATCGAAGACGAAGAGGTGGTTACCATCGAGCGCGGCAAAGAACTCGACATCACAACCATCGGCAATGTGCAGAAAACGCCCGAAATCAAGCAACTCGAGATGACGCTCTCGCAGTTGGAAAAGTGTGGCTATCCGCACTTTATGCTGAAAGAGATTTTTGAGCAACCAGCCACTTTGGCGGCAAGTATGCGCGGCCGTGTGAATGTGGACCGAAACAATGTAACCATCGCAGGTTTTATCGACAACAAAGAGCGTTTTCTCAACGCCAAACGCATTATCATCACCGCTTGTGGCACTTCGTGGCACGCTGGACTCATCGGCATGTACGCCATCGAGGAGTTCGCGCGCATTCCTGTGGAGGTGGAGTATTCGTCGGAATTTCGCTACCGCAAGCCTGTCATCAACAAGGACGATGTGGTGATTGCCATTTCGCAGTCGGGCGAAACAGCCGACACGCTGGCCGCCATCGAACTGGCAAAATCGTACGGCGCATTCATTTTTGGCATTTGCAATGTGGTTGGTTCGAGCATTCCGCGTGCGGCGCACAGTGGCTGCTACACGCATGTCGGCCCCGAAATCGGCGTGGCATCGACCAAAGCGTTCACGGCGCAAGTTACGGTGCTTACCATGCTTGCACTGATGATTGGCCGTGCCAAAGGCACACTCGACGAGGCGCGCTACCTGAAAATTGTGTCGGAACTTGGAAAAATTCCCGATAAAATCGGCGAAATCTTGAAACAGAACGACCATATCGCCGAGTTTGCCAAGACTTTCACCTATGCGCAAAACTTCATCTATCTCGGGCGTGGATTCAATTACCCAGTGGCACTCGAAGGCGCACTTAAACTAAAGGAAATCAGTTACATACACGCCGAAGGCTATCCCGCTGCCGAGATGAAACATGGGCCTATCGCACTCATTTCGCAAGAGATGCCTGTGGTGGTGATTGCACCACACTGCGGCACTTACGAAAAGGTGGTGAGCAACATTCAAGAGGTGAAAGCGCGCAAAGGGCGCATCATCTCTATCGTTACCGAAGGCGACGAGATTGTCCGCAAAATGTCGGACTACACCATCACCATACCACGCACCGAAGAGTGTTTGGCACCGCTATTGGCTGTGGTGCCGCTGCAACTGCTGGCCTACCACATTGCGGTAGTGAAAGGCTGCGATGTGGATCAACCGCGCAATTTGGCAAAATCTGTAACCGTAGAATGAGCGCACCGAAAAACATACAGCGCAGTTCCGTCCTGCTGATTTTCACAGGCGGCACCATCAGTATGGGCGAAAACCAAACCACGCAGGCACTCGCGCCGCTCGACAGCGACCGTGTGTTGAGCCTGATTCCCGAACTGAAGATGCTGCATGTCGATATTTCGTCGGTGTCGTTCTGCCCGCTTATCGACTCGTCGGATATGCAGCCCGAAGCGTGGGTGCGCATTGCCGAAATCATACGCGACAACTACGACCGTTTCGACGGTTTTGTGGTGCTGCACGGCACCGACACGATGGCCTATTCGGCTTCGGCATTGAGTTTTATGCTCGAACATCTGGGCAAGCCTGTCATTTTCACTGGGGCGCAGTTGCCTGTGGGCGTTTTGCGCAGCGATGCCAAAGAGAATCTGATTACCGCCATCGAACTGGCTGCCGCCAAAGACGAACACGGCCGCACACGCGTGCCAGAGGTCTGCCTCTTTTTCGAGAACAAACTGATGCGCGGCAACCGCACCACCAAACGCACCACCGAAGAGTTCAACGCTTTTGCCTCGTTCAACTATCCCGAATTGGCCAAAACTGGCGTTCACATCAAGTATGCCGCCGGGGCGATTCACCGTGCAAGTGCGCCACGCAAATTTGGCATTCAGACCAAGTTGGACACGCACATCGCCATTCTCAAACTTTTCCCCGGCATCGACGAGGCGACCGTCAGAGCAATTTTATCGATCGATGGTTTGCGCGCCGTGGTGCTCGAAAGTTTCGGCGCAGGCAACGCCCCAAGTAGCGAGTGGCTCTATCTGTCGCTCAAAGAGGCGACCGACAAAGGCATTGTGGTGGTCGATATCACGCAATGCCGCGCTGGCAATGTAGAGATGGGACGCTACGAAACGAGCCTCAATCTGCAACGCGCTGGCGTAGTGAGCGGCAACGACATGACAACCGAAGCCGCCGTAACAAAACTGATGTATCTGCTCGGACAATATACCGACAGCGACCGCATAAAAGAGTTGATGCGCACGCCATTGCGTGGCGAAATGAGTTTGTAAATTTTAGTGAGTAGTTAGTAGTGAGAAGTGGATTTGAGTGAGAAGTTAGGAATTAGGAGTGAGGAATTTTTTGAATAAAGAGTAAGGAGTAAAGACAAAAGACTTTTTTTATTAACCAATTATCTAATTTCCAATTACTTAATTATTTGAAAACTTGTAGCGTTTCGGCTACCGAACTCTGAAATTCTGAAACTCTGAAACTCTGAAATTATTTTTCCCCGCACGACGAAAAAACTTACTTGCGAAACAAAAAAGAACGAATGAATAGAAAAATTTTAGCGATTTTGGTTGCGGCATTGCCTTTGTCTGCAACATTTGCCGAAGACGCAGCGACCGACTCGGTACTTTTGGCCGCCGTGCAGGACACCGCCACTGTCATTCCTGCCGATTTCGACGAAGAACTCGACGAGATAGTGCATAATTGGTACTTGCAAAATGTAAAAATGGGCGAGTGCAGCAAAGACACTGGCATGAATCTGGCAACCAACGAGGAGTACATTGCGCGGCTGCAAAAACTGCCCTACATCATGGAGATGCCCTACAACGACATTGTGAAAAAGTTTATCGAACACTACCTGCAACGCCCCGACAAAGTGGGATATATGCTCGGCTTGGGCGAAACATACTATTTCCCGATATTCGAGAATGCGCTCGAACGCTACGGCGTGCCGTTGGAACTGAAATATCTGCCTGTCATCGAGTCGGCGTTGAACGCACGCGCCACATCGCGGGCTGGTGCTGCTGGTTTGTGGCAATTTATGGTGCCCACAGGTCGCCTCTACGGACTCGAAGTGAACAGTCTGGTCGATGAGCGGCGCGACCCGCTGAAATCCTCCGATGCGGCGGCACGCTACCTGCGCGACCTCTACAACATCTACCGCGATTGGCATTTGGTGATTGCCGCCTACAACTGCGGCCCCGGCAATGTAGCCAAAGCCACACGCTACGCTGGCGGCGGCAAAAAAGATTATTGGCAAATCTACCCCTATCTTCCACGCGAAACACGCAGTTATGTGCCGATTTTCATCGCTGCCAACTATGTGATGAACTACTACGACCAACACAATATCTGCCCTGTAGAGCCGACTGTTACGGTGGCTACCGACACAATTATGGTCGATAAGCGCATCAACCTGCAACAGGTGTCCGACATTCTGTCGATACCGATGGAAGAGTTGCGTTTTATGAATCCGCAGTATCGGCAAGACCTTATTCCTGGCAATATCAAACCCTATCCGTTGGTGCTACCGCTCAACCATGTAGGCGACTACATTGCCAACAGCGACACCATTCCGCTGCACCGCGCCACCGAACTGGTGGCCAACCGCGCAGAGGTGCAGCCCGCCGCCTACAATCCGTCGGGCGATGGGCGACTGATCTACTACAAAGTGCGCTCGGGCGACACGCTAGGGGGCATTGCAGCACGCTACCACTGCACCGTGAACCAAATAAAGCGGTGGAACGGTCTGCGCGGCTCGATGATTCGCATCGGACAACGCTTGAAAATCTACAGGTGAGTGCGAAAGTGAGAAAGTGTATAAAGTGGAAAGTTTTCCATTTGAAAATTTGAAGATTGCGGCTTTTCGGAACGCAGATAATTATTCATTCTTAATTTTTAATTTTTAATTCTTAATTGGAAAAGGCCTATTACTCCATAAACGAAGTGGCGGAGCAGTTCGGAGTGAACGCTTCGACCTTGCGCTATTGGGAAAAAGAATTTTCGCAACTCAATCCCAAGCGCACCAATGGGCGGCGCTACTACAGCCCTGCCGACATCGAAACGGTGAAGCAAATTCAGTTTCTGCTGAACGACCAAAAACTGACCATTTCGGGCGCAAAAGAGCGGCTTGCCACAAACAAAAACGATGTAGAACGCAAACAGAAACTGCGTGCCACGCTCGAAGCCCTGCGCCGCGAACTCGCCGACTTCCGTCACGAACTCAACGACAACGATGCCTTCGGTGAAGAGATTGTGGTGGAGTAAAGTATCAGAAAAAATGCCAACGGTATGAATAAGTGGACAAAACTCAGCATCGAATATGCCAACCAGCGTTCTTACTTGGACGATCTTTTCCGCGTATATCCTACCATACCCGAAGGAATAAGAGAAATTGATGGTAATGCGTGGAAAAATGTAGAAAACGCATTCAAACGAAAAAACAACACCCAACTGATACAATCCCTATTGGAGTTAGATTTATTCCCCATAAAAGATAGTTATGTCGCTTATCTAAAACGAGATAAAACGGCTATCGAAAGAAATCCCGAAACAATCAATCGCCTTTGTGGCAGAATTTATGAGTTGGGGCTGGCAAAATTGTACGAACGGTGCAGCGAACCCAAAGAGACCAACCGACAAATTGGACCAATGTTTAAGGAGTGGCTCAAGTCGAAGGCATTAGGCATAAAACCTGTCGGATTAGACAAATTTCTTTCGACCAAAGGAAATGCCATTCTCGATGGAAGCGACAAATTGATGATGGATTTTGCGCGAGAGGAATTGGGGTATAACAGAGAGAAAGGGCTCGATTTTGTGGGGCGTTTCAACGGCAAATATGTGATTGGCGAAGCCAAATTTTTGACCGATTTTGGCGGACACCAAAACGCACAATTCAACGACGCTATTTCGACAGTGGAAGCAAAGCGTGTAAAAGCAGAAAAAATAGCCATTCTCGACGGCGTGCTTTATATCAAAGGCAATAACAAAATGTATCGGGAAATAACAGAAACTTATAAAACATACAACATTATGAGTGCTTTGGTCTTACGCGAATTTTTATACCAATTGTAATGAAAAACCTGCTGATACATAGCGAAAATGTTGCTGGATTGAACTATCTGCTGGAACAGGGATTTCGTGGAAAAATTGATTTGGTATATATCGATCCGCCCTTTGCTACGGGAGGTAATTTTACCATCACCAATGGGCGCGCTTCGACCATTAGTAATTCGCGAAATGGCGACATTGCCTACACCGACACACTAAAAGGCAGCGATTTTATCGAATTTTTGCGTGCGCGTTTGTTGCTGATTCGGGAGCTGTTGTCCGACAAAGGCTCTATCTATCTGCATATCGACTACAAAATAGGCCATTATGTAAAAGTGATGATGGACGAAGTTTTTGGTATCGAAAATTTCAGAAATGATATTACACGAATAAAATGCAACCCCAAAAACTTTGAACGAATAGGCTATGGGAACATAAAAGATATGATACTCTTTTATACCAAAACATCGTCGCCCATTTGGAATGAACCGCGAGAAAAATACACAGAACGAGATCTTGAAAAGTTGTTCCCCAAAATAGACCGAAACGGACGGCACTACACAACAGTTCCTATTCACGCACCGGGAGAAACCGAAAATGGGAAATCGAATCAGCCTTTCAAAGGAATTTTACCGCCACAGGGACGACATTGGCGAACAGATGTTTCCACTTTGGAAATGTGGGACAAGGCAGGACTGATAGAGTGGTCGTCGAACGGTAACCCACGAAAAATTATCTACGCCGACGAGCGTGAAGGCAAAAGAGTTCAGGACATTTGGGAATACAAAGACCCACAATATCCAAGTTATCCTACCGAAAAAAATGCAGAAATGTTGGACTTAATCATCAAAACATCGTCCAACGAAGGTAGCATCGTGATGGATTGCTTTTGCGGAAGTGGCACTACGCTGCTGGCGGCGCAAAAAAATGGTCGAAAATGGATTGGCATCGACCAATCGGAGTTGGCGATTGCTGCCACAGAAAACAAATTGAGCCTCATAAAAGAAGATATTTTTACTCCGCCCGTGGAATACTCACTTAAAAATTTATACTATGAATATGCAGATTAAAAAACTATTTGTGTGGTCACTGTTGAATCTGTTCGGCTGCACCCTACTTTTGGCGCAACCAAAAGCCAAAAATGTGGTCTTTATGATTGGCGACGGCATGGGCATCAACCAAATCTACGCCGCACTCACAGCCAATGGCGGCACACTCAACATCGAACAGTGCCCCATTACGGGCTTCAGCAAAACCTATTCGGCCAGCCACTACATTACCGATAGCGCAGCAGGCGGCACCGCATTGGCCACAGGCAGCAAAACACGCAACAATATGGTGGGACTTGCGCCCGACAGCGTTACGCCACTCTACTCGTCGCTCTACTATGCAGGGCAAAACGGCAAAGCCACTGGCATTGTGGTAACCTGCCCGCTCACTCACGCCACGCCAGCCGACTTCTATGCGCACCAAATTTCGCGCAAGATGTACGACGAAATTGCGCTCGATATGTTTGCAGCCGACATCGATGTGCTGATTGGTGGCGGTCGGCGCAACCTCGAACAACGCGCCGACGGTCAAAACCTATCGCGCCAGTTTGCCGACAAAGGCTACGATGTGGTCTATACCGAAAAAGCCCTGCTCAAATCGAAAAGTCAGAAGATTCTGGCATCGCTGGCCGACATCGATATGCCAATCGCCTCGAAGCGTGGCGACTATCTGCCGCAAGCCGTCGAAAAAGCCATCGAAGTGCTGGCGCGCGACACCAACGGCTTCTTCCTGATGGTCGAAGGGTCGCAAATCGACTACCAATGCCACAACAATAACTGCGAGGAGATGATTCTCGAAATGCTCGATTTCGACCGCGCCATCGGCAAAGTGCTCGATTTTGCGCGCAAAGACGGCAACACGCTTGTGGTCATCACAGCCGACCACGAAACAGGCGCACTCGCTATCATCAATGGCGATTTTGCCACGGGCAGCGTCGAATGCAAATTCAACAAACCCGACCACAGCGGCGTGCCTGTGCCTGTGTTCGCCTTTGGCCCCGGCGCAGAACGCTTCACTGGTATGCAACAAAACACCGATTTCCACAACAAACTGCTCGATGCAATGGGAATTTCCGCAGAAAAATAAATAAATTGAATAAAGAGTAAGGACAAAAGAATAAAGACTTTTTAATTACCCAATTATCTAATTTCCAATTACTTAATTGATTTTTTGGCAACTTTGTGGATACCGACAATTTGAAATTCTGAAATTTGAAATAAAAAAATGACCCGCATTGGACTGCTTTCGGACACGCACGGCTATTTCGACGAGCGTTATTTGACGCATTTTGCCGACTGCGACGAGATTTGGCACTGTGGCGACATCGGTAGCGACGAGTTGGCGCAGCGCTTGGCCGATTTCAAGCCGTTTCGCGCAGTTCACGGCAATGTCGATGGCGGCTTTGTGCGCTACACCTACCCCGAATTTTTGGCGTTCCGCTGCGAGCAGGTCGATGTGCTTATGACGCACATTGGCGGCTACCCGGGCAACTACAGTCCGCAGGCCTACCGCCACATTTTGTCGGACAAACCGCAGCTGTTTGTGTGCGGCCATTCGCACATTCTGAAAGTGCAGTACGACAAGCGGCTCGATATGCTGACGATGAATCCCGGAGCGGCTGGCCTCTACGGCTTTCACCAAGTGCGCACGCTGCTACGCTTCGAAATCGATGGCGACAAAATTCAAAACCTCGAAGTGGTAGAAATGCCGAAACACTCGAATTAGTAGCAAGATGTGAGTAGCAAGATAAATTAGGAGTTAGGAATGAGGAGTGAGAAATTTTTAGTTAGAAGTGAGAAGTTAGTAGTGAGTAGTGAGAAGTGTTTTTTTAATGAGGAGTTAGGAATTAGGAGTGAGGAGTGATGCGGCAAGCCGCAATGACAAAATTTCAGATTTCAAATTTCAGATTGTAGGGACGCACCGAGTGCGTCCGAGTAAAATGAACAATAATTGCGGCGTTTCGGTACGCAAAAAAAATCATAATTCTAAATTCTAAACTCTTAATTAAGCGAAGGCTTTTCCCCCTTCGGGGGAAATGGGAAAGGGGGCTACGACCAAGAAAATGAATAATAAATTTCCAAATAACCAAATCCACAACTCAACGATTCAACAGTTCAACGCTTCAACGATTAAACAATTTGTGTGAAAAAAATCGCCACCATATTCGTTGCTTTTTGGGCGGTTGCAGTGGTAGCGGCACAAGACATCATCATCTTCGGTCAAGTGGTTGGTGCCGCCGATGGGCAGCCCTTGCAAGCCGCTAATGTGTGGTTCAAAAATACGCAAATCGGTACTGCCACCAACGACGAAGGCTACTTTATTCTGCGCACCAATGTGCCGTACAAAACGCTCTGCGTGTCGGTGTTGGGCTATCGGCGCAAGGAGATTCGGCTCATGGGCGGCGACCAAGTGCTGAACATTGCGCTGAAAGAGGAACGCAATCTGCTGGACGAAGTCATTGCGATGCCCGGCGAAAACGAGGCATTGCCGCTGCTGAAGCGTGTGCGTGCCGCCGCCAACCAAAACGACCCCGAAAAATTCGACCATTTTGCCACTATCGAGCAACAAAATGTGCGCTTGAATCTGACCAATCTGCGCCGAAAAACGGCACAACGCCGCCTGCTGACCGATGCACTCTCTGGCACGGTGGCATTCGACGACTCTACGCTGTTTGTGCCGCTCTACGATGGCCGCCAAACCGACGAGGTGCGCGTGGAAAACGCCGAGGCACAGCGCACCACCACCAACCGCGACGAGAAGGCGTTGCAGGTGCTTCCGCCCGATCAAATCGGCATTTTTTTGAGCAATTATGCGCCGTACATCAACTTTTACCGCAACAATGTAACGGTGTTGCAGACCAATTTCATCAGTCCGCTGTCGGGGCAAGGCACGCTCTACTACCAATACTTTCTGATCGACAGTCTTGCGACCGATTCGGCCAAAACTTACCACATTCGCTTCCGCCCGAAGAACGACAAGGAGTTGGCTTTTCGTGGCGACCTGTGGATCGATTCGGCCTCGCTTGCGCTCACACGCATCAGAGCAACGCTATCGCCCTACGCCGCCATCAATTTCCTGAACGGTTTGACGATAGAGCAGACTTTCGACCGCCAGAGCGACGGTCGCTTCTACTATGCTCGGCGCGACTACGCCATGTCGTTTTCGTTCAATTTGTTCGATAAAAACGCACGAAACAGCCCTTCGGTGGTCTATTACCAAACCATCGCCAACAGCCCGATTGCGCTTGGTGGCGAAGAGCCAAAAAGTTCCGATTTCATCGAGGAATTTACAGATTCGGCAGCGATAGAAAATCAGCAATTTCGCGCCGCCATCGACAGCCTCAACCAGAGCAAACTGCAACGCATTGCCTACAATTTGGTCGATTTTGCCGTTACGGGCTATGTTCACGTGTGGAAATTCGACTTGGGACCGCTCATCGACTGGGCGCGCTACAACCGCTTGGAGGGTTTTCGACCTACGCTGCGGCTGCGCACAGGCGAAACACTGATGGAACACTTCACCATTGGCGGCTATGTGGGCTACGGATTTGGCGACAAGCAGTGGAAATATGGCGGCGAATTTCAGGCACGCTGGGGCGAGAAAAACGCCCATTCTATCGGCATTTTTTACGACAACGATGTGATTCGGCACGGCTATCGATTTGCCGATATGCTGAACGAAAATATGTACGGCAGCCCCGAAAATTTGCTGACCACCTGCTCGCATGTGATCAAGTACGACAATCTGTACCAAATGCAGCAAATCGCCGCGCGCTATCGTTACCACCGAGCAGATTGGCGCTTTACGCTCGATGGGCGTGGCGTAAATTTTTTGGCGAATAGTGCGTTGCCATTTCTGCAAAATGATGTAAATTTGCACCGAGTGCAATCGGCTTCGGTGGCTGCAAGTGTGCGCTTTTCGCACGACGAACGCACGCTCGACCGCTTTTTTCACCGCTACTATCTGCGCACCAAGTATCCGATAGTCAGTCTGCTGGGCGAATATGGCTACTACACCGCAGGCGATGTGGCGGGGCATTATGGGCAGTTGCGCCTGACGCTGAAACAAGATGTGCCGCTCTTTTCGGGGCAGTTGAACTATGCGGTCGAATCGGGCTGTATTTTTGGCCGAGTGCCGTGGCTGCTGCTCGAATCGCCGCGTACAGCACGCAATTTTTGGTCGCAGTACGACTTTGGACTGCTGTCGCCCATGGAGTTTATGACCGACGCTTACATCACAACCCATGTGCGCTACATCACCAGCGGTTGGCTGTTCAACTATATTCCGTATGTCAAACGGCTGAACCTGCGCGAAGAGTTTGTGCTGAAATTGGCGTATGGCGGTTTGCGCTCTGGCCACAGCGATGTGCTTGCTCTGCCCGAAGCAACTGGCAGTCTGCGCACAATGCCCTACATCGAAGCAGGCGTGGGCATTTGCAACATTTTGCATCTCTTTTCGGTGCAATCTATCTGGCGTTTGACCCACCGCAACTCCCCCGACGCCATCAAATGGGGCATACGGTTTCGAGTGGAACTTGGATTTTAGTTAGAAGTGAGAAGTTAGAAGTGAGGAATGAGAAGTTTTTTAGTGTGAAAGTGAGAAAGTATAAAGGTGTGAAAGTAGGGACGCAGCATGCCACATCCGATGAATAAAGAGTAAAGACAAAAGACATTTTATTATTTGAAATTTGCGGTACTTCAAATACCGACAATTTGAAATTCTGAAATTTGAAATTTGAAATTAAGAAATATGAAAATCCTAATGGCTATGAGCGGCGGTATCGACAGCACGGTGTCGGCTATGTTGCTGCTCGAACAGGGTTACGAACTTGTGGGCGTTACATTTCGCACATTCGACAGCATTCGCGAGAGTTGCTTGGCCAAGGAGAAAGGCTGTTGCAGCATCGATTCGATAATGGAGGCGAAACACATGGCCGAAAAACTCGGGTTCGAACATCATATTCTCGATTTTCGCAACACTTTTCGCCAACATGTCATCGGCAATTTTGTCGATGAGTATATGCGCGGCCGCACGCCCAACCCCTGCGTGCTGTGCAATTCGTCGATTAAATGGGGCAAATTGCTCGATATGGCCGACGAATTTGGCTGCGACAAGATTGCCACAGGGCACTATGCGCAAATCGTCGAAAGCGATGGACACACCTACCTCGCCAACGCCGTCGATGCACACAAAGATCAGACCTATTTTCTCTGGATGCTGACCGAAGCCAACTTGGCGCGTACCATTTTTCCGCTGGGCGGCTACACCAAACTGCAGGTGCGCCAGATGGCGGCCGAGCGCGGCTACACCAAACTGGCGCAAAAGACTGAAAGTCAGGAGATTTGCTTCATTCCAAACAACGACTACCGCACATTTTTGGCGCAGCAAGTTCCCGACTTTGGCGAAAAGTGCAAAAAGGGCGATTTCATCGATAAAAATGGGCAGATTGTTGGCATGCACAACGGCTTCCCGAACTACACCATCGGGCAGCGCAAAGGGCTGAAAGTGGCGTTTGGTACGCCGAAATATGTAACCAAAATCGATGCTGCCACCAACCGCGTTACACTCGGCGACCGCGACGACCTGCTTTCCGATACACTCACAGCGGCACAATGCAGGTTTACCGATAGCGAAAAACTGTCGATAAAACCGCGCGTTTTGGCACGCATACGCTACAAAAGTCCCGCCACGCCAGCCACCGTCGCCATAGGTGGCAACCGCTGCACACTCCGTTTCGACGAACCTGTGTGGGGCATCACGCCGGGGCAGTCGCTGGTGCTGTACCAAGACAGCAAAGTGGTCGGCGGAGGAGTTATTGAATAATGAGTAGTTAGAAGTGAGTAGTGAGTAGTGTTTTTTTAGTGTGAAAGTGAGAAAGTATAAAAGTGTGAAAGTAGGGACGCACCGCGTGCGTCCGAACGATTCAACAGTTCAACGAATTCCCAAATAATCAAATCCGCAAATCAACAGAAACATAGAAACAGCGCGCAGCGCAATCTGAAATTTGAAATTCTGAAATTTGAAATCCAACTATGCCCAACAATTCTCTATCGCTTTTGGAGTTGAACGAAGCCTTAAAAGTGTCGATTAAATCGGCGTTTTTGGAGGTTGTGTGGGTGCGCGCCGAAATCAGCGAACTGCACGAAAACGCCCATGGCCACTGCTACCTCGAATTGGTAGAAAAGGCTGCCGATGGCGATGCGGTGGTTGCCAAGCAGAAGGCCGCCATCTGGGCTTCGACCTACGGCATGCTGAAGCCCTATTTCGAGGCGACGGCGGGTGTGCCGCTGGGCGTGGGGCTGAATGTGCTGGTGGCTTGCACGGTGGAGTTTCACGCGGTTTACGGCTTGAGCCTCAACATACGCGACATCGATCCATCGTTTACCGTGGGCGACATGGCGTTGCGCCGCGCCGAAATCATTCGCCGCTTGACCGACGAGGGCGTGGTCGATATGAACAAACAACTGATGCTGCCGCTGGTGCCGCAGCGCGTGGCGGTGATTTCGTCGGCATCGGCGGCGGGGTTTGGCGACTTTTGTGACCAACTGCACGCCAATCGCTTCGGCTACAAATTTTATGTGCGGCTCTTTGCTGCCACCATGCAGGGCGCGCAAACCGAAGCGTCGGTCATTGCGGCACTCGATGCCATCAACGACCACGCCGACCAGTTCGATGTGGTGGCAATCATTCGTGGTGGCGGCGCAACCAGCGATTTGGCAGCGTTTGACAACTACAACATGGCGTTGCACTGCGCCGAATTCCCTCTGCCAATCATCAGCGGCATCGGCCACCAGCGCGACGACAGCATTGTGGATTTGGTGGCGCACACGCGTGTGAAAACGCCCACTGCTGCCGCCGAATTTCTGATAGACCAAGTGCACGCTTTCGACGAAAAAGTGGACGATGCGGCGCAACAACTATCGGATTTGGTGCGCGACATTTTGGACGAACACGAGCGCACGCTGCAACGGCAGTTGGCGCGTTTGAGCGTGGCGCGGCAGTTTGTCGGAAACCAAAACAACACGCTGCTTGCCTCGATTTTCCGCCTCGAGAAATCGGCAAAAACCGCCATTTTATCGGCAAAAAATAGCCTTTCGCTCGTCGAAAAATCGCTTGAACTTTCCGACCCACGCGCCCTATTGCAGCGCGGCTACACACTGACGGTGAAAAACGGCAAAATTGTGAAATCGGCAGCCGATTTGCAGCCAAACGACACGATAGAGACGCATTTTGCCGATGGCGTGGTGCAATCGGAAGTGAAAATTGCACACAAAAACTGAACAGATATGAACACGAAACAGACCACTTATGCGCAGGCCGCCGACCGCCTCGAAGAGATTGTGCGGCAGATAGAATCGGGCACGCTCGCCCTCGACGACCTGTCGGCCAAGGTGAAAGAGGCCGCCGAATTGGTGAAATTCTGCAAGAAAAAGTTGCAAGAAACCGACGAATCGATCGAAAAACTGCTCGAAAATTTGTAAGCACACTGTGCGCAAAAGCAAAAAAGAGCCGACAACTCCACGAGAATTGTCGGCTTACTGCGTAGTGGATACGGGACTCGAACCCGTGTTACCGGCGTGAGAGGCCGGTGTCCTAGACCGCTAGACGAATCCACCAAAAATGACGCTACAAAGATACGCAGTAATTTTGACATGAGAAAATTTTCGGCAAAAAATTTTGATTTTTGTGTAAAAGTTTGTAAGTTTGCAGATTGAAACCTGCTAAAAACCAGATTTTTATGCACACGAGAAGATGTTTTTGCGCCTTGCTGCTCTTTTGCAGTTCGCTGTGGCTGGCATACGCCGACAAGTGGGACGGCACTATCGACAACACGCTCGATCTGACAACATCGACGATTGCCATAAACACCTCGGCGCAGTTGGCACGCGTGGCGCAAGCGGCGCAAACCGACGATTTTGCGGGAAAAACGCTGCGATTGAACGCCGATTTGGACTTGGACAATCTGGCGTGGATGCCTATCGGCTCGCAGGCAAAGCCCTTTGCTGGCACATTCGAAGGCGGTAGGCATCAGATTGCCAATGTGAAGGTGTCGGGCAGCGACTATGTGGGGCTGTTTGGCGCAGTAGGCACAACTGGCATCGTGCAAAATGTGGCTATCACCAGCGGCACATTCGAGGGCGATAGTCAGATTGGCAGTTTGGCTGGCTACAACGCTGGCACCATCAGCGACTGCTTTGCTATGGCTGTAGTGGAATACAAAAATGGCACGGCGGGCGGCTTGGTGGGCTACAACAAAGGCGCGATTAGGTATGTTTACACCACAGGGCGACTCTACAAACGCCAAAGTGCAGCGGGGTTTGCTGGTGGATTGGTGGGCGAAAACAGCGGATTAATAAGCGATGGCTACAGCGTGGCACTAGTCGATGGCGAAAATGCTGGCGGTTTGATTGGCAAAAACAACGGTACGCTCGGATACCTCTATTGGGACAAACAGATGTCGAACCCCAACCAGACCAGCGTGAAAAGCGGCTCGACCACAGGCGTTACCACCAAAGACCAAACCACAGAGATGTACGCCATCTTTTCCGATGCAAAATGGAAAACTGCTGCTAACTACTATCCCGAATTGGCGGCATTTGCTGGCACAGAGTTTTCGTTGGTGTCGGTTTGTCCTGTGGTGTTCCACAAAAATGCGTGTGCAGGTGCTGTGAAAAAGTTCGAAGATCAGACCTATTTCATAGGAGCGAATACCGACAAAAACAACACTACCGTAACTTGGACTTCTGCGCCCGCACCCGACCAAATCCATGGCCCCATCTCCTATATTTCGGGCGGTGAGATACGCTTTTTGCAACGCTGCGGACAACAAGAAGCCACACTCACCGCCACGCTTGGCACATCGCACAAAGATGTGTATGTGGTGGTGGCTGGCTACGACAATTTCACGCCGGGAGCGATAAAAACCAACGGCACATTTGACCTGCACGAAGCACACTGCTTTGGCAACGACGCGACGATGAAAGTAGAATCGGACAAACCTGCGCTGGGCGGCAACGAAGAGTACCGTTATCTGTTCCGCGAATACAAACTCGAAAAGGGCGACGACGGCAAAATCGATACGCTCTCGAGCCGAATTGTTGCCGATGATAAGAGTGCCACGCTCAGCGGCTATAAACCCCAAGACTACGGCACTTACATGGTGGTGCGCTATGCACACGACGGTCTCTGCCAACTCGACCCGCCGCTGCGCAGCGACGGCGCGTTTTTCGTTACTGTGCTGCCGCCACCCGACGCTGGTGCCATTGATTCGACCATGAGCGGTCTGATGCACTCGGGCGAAGATTCGCTGGTAATCGGCAGTCTGCGCGATGCCTCGCTCGACACGGCGGCCTACGATGCGCACAACAAAAAATACAACCAACTGACCTACGCGTGGGATGTTTTCTACAGCCAATACGACTGGGTTACTGGCGATTCGTTGCAAAAAACCATACGCATCGCCTCGCGCGACACGCTCACGACCGACTCTTCGACGCTTGTTTTCGATGTGAGCCGCGTGGGCGAGTATTTCATCTACCGCTATGTGCGCAGCGATTGCAGCAAAACGAGCATCTATCCGTCCGAAGGTGTGGTGCATCTCACCGTTTTCGACCCATTCGAGGCAGGCTGTATCGATGGCGATTCGCTGTTGGGGCGGCGCGTAATATGCCAAGCCGACCTGACACAACCCGATAGCATTGCCCAAGCGGCAGCACCAATCGGCGGTAGCGGCGTTTACGAATACCGCTGGACGGTTGGCGGCGTATCAATCGCCAATGCCGATTCGGCGTTTTGCCTGATGGATTTGTCGCAGTTGCAGCTGGGCAAACCGCTTGTAGTGCGCCGCGAAGTGCGCGACACCATCGCTCAAGTTGGGTGGCAACTGTCGGCCGATTCGGTAACCTACATTCTCTATGCACCGTTCGATGTGGGCGCAGTGGCAGCCGCTGATTCGACCCTCTGTCTGACCACCGAACAGCAAATCGATTTGCGTTTGGGCAGTGCGGCAGCGGCTTCGGGCGGCGACGAGGCGCACATTGCCTACCGCTGGACATTGCTGCTGGAGCAGAACGGACAACAGACGCGCGACACACTGCACGCCACAGCGGCCGATGCGCTCTATCGTGTCGATTTGAGCAACGCAAAACTGCCACTGACCGTAATCGCTGTGCGGCAAGTAACCGATGGCGCATGTCAAGCCGACTGGATAGCCTCGCGCGACACGGTGCGCTACTACATTTCGCGCGAAAGCGAGCAAGAAAATCCGCTCTGGATTTGCGAGGAGCAGTTGCCCTACGACTACACCTACACGCTGGCCGATGGCAGTACGAAAGTGTTGCATTTCGCCACCGAAAAAGATACCGTCGCTGTGGACGATGTGAACGCGTTGGGCTGTGCTTTGCACCTGAAATTCTACATCTTGTTGCGCGGCAAAGCCTCGATTGATGTAACGCGCGAACTCTATGCCTGCCAAACGGCCGATTCGGTAACCATCGGCATCAATTCGCCTGTTGGCTCGCTGCGGCAATACACGCTGCGCTACGACGAAGCCGCCACAAAAGCAGGTTTTGAGCCCCAAAACAAAGCCACTCTGCCCGACAATCTTGCCATTCCGATTGCTATTCCACAAAACACGCCGCCGGGCATCTATCACGCCTATCTGCAATTTTCCGACGGTACCGACGAGGGCGTTTGCGCCAGCGCAGAGTACGAAATCACCATCTCTATCGGGGCTGATGGCTACCTGCACACCAAGTGGAGCGATGTTATTTTTGTCGATAACAACGACAAAAACGGCCATCCCGATGCCGAAAGCGATCTGTCGTTCACCGCATTCCAGTGGTACAAAGACGGCGAACTGCTGTCGGGTGCTACCGAGTCGTTCTACTACGAACAGGGCGGTCTAAACGGCATCTACTACGCTGTGGTAACCACCGCCGATGGCACAACCATGCGCCTTTGCGACATGGAGGTGCGCCCAAGCACGGCACTGGCGGCTGTCGAGGTTGCCGACTTTTCGGCGTTTCCTGTGCCAGCCACAGCGAGCGCACCACTCACCCTTGTACTGCCCGAAAACACCCACACGCTCGACATCTACAACGCTTTCGGTACGCTGCTTGATGCGGTGGCTATTGGCAATCGCCGAGTGGTCGAAATTCACGCTCCTGCGGCGGCTGGGGTCTATCTGTTGCGCGCAAAACTGCCTTCGGGCGCAGTCAAAACCATTAAACTGATTGTGCGATGAGAACGGCGAAATTTCTATTGGCAGCCTTTTGGGTGCTGCTCTGTCCGCTTGTGCTTGTCGGGCAAGAGGTCGCAACCGACTCCGTATCAGTCGATTCGGTGCGTTTTGCAGCGCAAAAAGGGTCGTACCTGCAAGTGGGCGGCGGTATTGGCGTGAGCGAACTGCACTACGACTTGACAGGCGGCACGATTGCACCAAAATTTCCATCGTTTACCGCCAATGTGGGCTACGCCTACTACTTTTTGCCCTACATGGGCATCGGCATCGGGGTGGGCGTGAGCAACTACGGTACAACCGCCACATTCACCGAATCGCAGGTGTGGCAGGACTTGAAAGACGAGTTTGGCGACACCTACGACCACCACACCGACATCGAAAAATGGGAAGAACGGCAGTTGGCTTATATGCTCGAAGTGCCTGTGGCTCTGCGGTTTAAGGAGAATTTCGGGCGGCGTGTAGGTCTGTTTGCGCATATCGGTGCCAAATTTGCCATGCCTATCTATGCCACGCGCCAACTGACCGAAGCCTCCATTGCGCACACGGGCTACTATCCGTTTTGGAACTTGACACTGCACGATCTACCCGGCCGTTTCGAGCGCGAAACATTCGACGGTAAAAAGCACGAAATCAAACATTTTGCCAACTACTACGCCATCGTTTTTGCCGAAATCGGTGTCAATATCAGCCTTGCCAAGCGGGTCGATTTGCTGCTGGGCGTGTATGCCAACTGCGGCACATTCAATCTAAATGCCACAAAAGAGGCCGACAAAAAGTCGCTCGGCTTTGCCAACGACCAAAACGGCTATGACCAATTTATGCCGACTTACGATGGCTTGCTGGCCACAAAAAATGCGGGCAGCGTATTGCCTTGGTCGGTGGGTGTGAAGGCGGAATTCAACTTCTTTGTAGGTAAAACCGAAGCGCAAAAAGCCGCTGCCAAAAAGCGAAAAGAGGAGAAAGCCGCCGCCAAAATACAGCACGACACCATCTACATTTGCGACACCATCTATCGCGATTTGCCGCAACCCGAAATGGCGGTTACGCCCGAATTTCCAAAGCCAGAAACCACGGCGACCGTCAGCGGACAACAACGCTTGGACAACCTGCTGAAACGCGCCGTCATCTGGTTTCGGTTCGACAGTTACGACCCGATTGTGGAGCCAAGTTATCTGCTCGATTCGGTGAAAGCAATGCTCAACGCCCATCGCGATGTGGCGATACAGATCAACGGCCACGCCTGCAAAATAGGCCACGACGAGTACAACCAGCGGTTGGCCATGCGGCGCGCCAATGCAGTACAGAGCCTGTTGCAAAAAATGGGTGTCGATGCGCGGCAAATGCGTGTGGCATCGTTTGGTGCCAACTATCCGTTTCACTACAGCGGCGAACACCTGTTGCGCTACGACCGGCGTGTAGAGATTGTGCCAATCACCATGCGCGAGATGGACGACTATTGGGGCAATTTGCCGCAGCCAACCGCCGAGCGTGAACAGATTTACGGCAAATACGACTCGTTCCGTGGCGAAGAGGAGGTAAAACACGGCATGTCGCTGGCGCAAATGGCACGCAAACACTACGGCATCACCGAGTTTTGGGTCTATATCTACGAAGCCAATGCCGACCGCATAGCCGACCCCAACCAACTGCCCGACGGCATCACGCTAATGATCCCGCGCCTCGACACGAAAAATGCCGCCCTACGCGAACGCGCCAAACGCCTCGAACAGCAGTACAACGCCAAGTAATGCGGGTGAGAAAGGGAAGCCGTATCTATTCCGTAGATTTATTGGGTGCGCCGTTATTCTCTCTGGTTTATCTGCCCTAAAAGACATATCTTTGCACGAAAAACCACGAAAACCGTGGAATCGCATTGCTAAACATAGCACTATTTGCCTAAATTTTCGCTCTTTCAAGTGCGAGCCATAAAAGCACCTGTTATTTATCTCTGTATCAGTTAGTTACAGAGATAGATTTACACTATTTTCAAATTCTCAAAAAGTGCCGCACTTTTTTTTGTTATAACAAACTATATATCAATCAGTTATAAAGATTTTTTCGCTCTAAAGTTGTCTTGAACCAATTTCCAAATCCACACCAAGAAACTAGAAATAACTTTCAACTTTACACACTTTTCACTTTCATACTTTTCACTTTCACACTTTCACACTAATTTCGTACCTTTGTGGCGATGAACAATGCACCGAACATCGGCAGGCTCTATTTCAAGGACACATCGTTTGCACACTTGATGAATAGGCGTATCTACAATGTGCTGCTTGTGGCGAGCAACTACGACGCGTTTGCGCTGGAGGAGGACGGCCGCATCGATGAACAGATTTTCGACGAATATCACGCGCTGAATCTGCGCTATCCACCGCGCTTCACGCTGGCCAACAGTGCCGAAGCCGCCACACGCCTACTGCATCAGCGGGCGTTCGACCTTGTGATACTGATGCCCAACAACGAGAGTATCGACATTTTCGACTACGCCAAAGCGATAAAACAGCACCACCCCGAACTGCCTACGGTGTTGCTCACGCCGTTTTCGCGACAGATGTCGGAACTGCTGGCGCACAAGGATTTGAGTGCCATCGACTATGTTTTCAGTTGGCTGGGCAATAGCGACCTGCTGCTGGCTATCATCAAACTGCTCGAGGACTCGATGAATGTGGAGGCCGATGTGGCATCGGTGGGCGTGCAGGTGATTCTGTTGGTCGAGGATTCGGTGCGCTTCTACTCATCGTTTCTGCCGCATGTGTACAAAGTGGTGTTCCGCCAGTCGCTGTCGTTTATGACCGAGGCGCTGAACGAACACGAGCAGATGTTGCGTATGCGCGGCCGCCCAAAAGTGGTGCTGGCACGCTCGTACGAAGAGGCAATGGCCATCTACGAAAAGTACCGCACGCACATTCTCGGCGTGATTTCCGATGTCGATTTCCCACGCAATGGCACCATGGAAAAGCGCGCTGGCGTGGAGTTGTGCCAAGCCATTCGCCGCCAAGATCCTTTTCTGCCAATCATATTGCAGTCGTCTGACGCGGCCAACTACCAATATGCCGAACTGCTGCGCGGCTCGTTCATCGACAAAAACAGCAAAACGCTCGACATCGAACTGCGCGACGCCATCATCACCAAATTTGGTTTTGGCGATTTTGTGTTCCGCGACCCAAAAAGCGGTCGGCAAGTGGCGGTGTGCCGCAACTTGAAAGACCTGCAAACGCTCATATTCACCGTGCCGAGCGATTCGCTCTACAACCACCTGATGCACGACGATGTGTCGCGTTGGCTCTACTCGCGCGCCATGTTTCCGCTCGCCGAATTTCTGAAACAACTCTCGATGGAGCATGTGCGCGATGTGGATACCGCACGGCAAATTATTTTCGATGCCATAGTCGGCTATCGGCGCATAAAAAACCGTGGCGTAATCGCTGTTTTTCAGCGCGATAGGTTCGATATGTACTCCAATTTTGCACGCATCGGCGAAGGCTCGCTCGGCGGCAAAGCGCGCGGATTGGCCTTTATCGATGCCATGCTCAAACGCAACGAAAACGCCACAGAATTTTCCAATCTGGAGATAAACATTCCGCGCACAGTGGTGCTTTGTACCGACATTTTCGACGAATTTATGACCACCAACAACCTCTACCCGATTGCCTTGAGCGACGCTTCGGACGAGGAGATTCTGGCGGCATTTCTCGAAGCCAAACTGTCGAAACACCTGCTGGGCGACCTCTACGCACTGCTCACCACCATCAAAGGACCTATCGCCATACGCTCATCAAGCCTTTTGGAAGATTCTCATTATCAACCATTTGCGGGCGTTTATTCCACCTACATGGTGCCGTTTTGCGAAAAGAGCAAAACCCATACGCTGATGATGGTGTGCGAAGCCATCAAAGCGGTCTATGCGTCGGTTTACTACAAGGACAGCAAGGCCTACATGACCGCCACAAGCAATGTTATCGACCAAGAAAAGATGGCCATTGTGCTGCAAGAGGTCGTAGGGCAGGAGTATGGCAGCCATTTCTATCCGTCGTTTTCGGGCGTGGCGCGCTCGCTCAATTTCTACCCCATCGGCAACGAACGCGCCGAAGATGGCGTGGCAAATATCGCCGTTGGACTTGGCAAATACATTGTCGATGGCGGCACTACGCTCCGTTTTTCGCCACGACACCCGCACAACATACTGCAAACCAGCACTTTGGACTTGGCACTGCGCGAAACGCAAACACGCTTCTACGCCCTCGATATGTGCGAAAGCACCTTTTTGCCAAAGGTAAACGATGGCTTCAACTTGCTGAAACTGAGCGTGAAAGATGCCGACACCGACGGCGCGCTGCAATACATCGCCTCTACTTTCAACCCCTACGACCAAGCCATCTACGACAATACCGACGAAGAGGGGCGGCGCGTTATCACTTTTGCCAACATATTGCAGCACGAGGTGGTGCCGCTCGCAGCGGCGTTGGACACCATTCTCGGCATGGGCGAACGCGAAATGGGACGCCCCGTCGAAATTGAGTTCGCCGCCAACATCGACGCTGCCGCACGCCAATGCCAACTCTATCTGCTGCAAATTCGCCCGATTGTCGATAACAAAGAGATGCTCGACGAAGACCTGACGCAGGTAACCGAAACTGATGCGCTCATCATTGCGCAGCAAGCACTCGGGCACGGCATCACCAACGATGTGAGCGACATTGTGTATGTGCGCACCGACAACTTTTCGCCGAGCAACAACCCGCAAACCGCCTACGACATTGCCACGATAAACGACCTGCTGATGGCCGAAAATCGCCACTACATACTCATCGGGCCGGGGCGTTGGGGCTCGAGCGACACTTGGCTCGGCATTCCCATGAAATGGCCGCACATCTGCATGGCCAAAGTCATTGTGGAGTGCGGACTGCAAAACTACCGCATCGACCCGAGCCAAGGCACGCATTTCTTCCAAAATCTCACCTCGTTTGGTGTGGGCTACTTCACCATCAATCCCTACCTCGGCGACGGCTACATCGACTACGCCACGCTCGACGCACTGCCCACCCTACACGAAACCGCACTCGTGCGCCATGTGCGACTGCCACACCCCACCACCATCAAAATCGATGGCAAAAAAAGCCTCGGCGCAGTGCTTCTCACCAACAAAAATTGATTTTTTTGAAAAAAATCGCATTTTTCTTGCTAAAAATTAGGTTATTACAAAAATAATTCCTAAATTTGGCGGCAGATAGTTTAGTGAGCAGTTAGCAGTTAGCAGTTAGAAGTGTTTTTGAGTGAGGAATGAGGAGTGAGGAATGGTGCGGCAAGCCGCAATTTCAAATTTCAAATTTCAAATTGAAAAATTATTTGAAAATTGTGACACTTTTGAACGCAAAAATTCATAATTCTAAATTCAAAATTCTTAATTGAAAGAAAACCCCTCCCCTGCTTTGCAGGTACTCCCCTTGAAAAGGGGAGAGGACTCTACCAACTTGGGTGCGTGCCTGTCCCCTTTGTAAGGGGACGAGAAAAACGACAGTTTTTCGGGCGGGGTTATGATGCCAATTAAAAAATGAATAATAATTGCGGCGTTTCGGCTACCGACAAACCTGAAACTTGAAACTTGAAACATAGAATTTTTTCGATAAGCGAGCGCAGTGCCAAACTCGTTTGAGCAAT